>JAJRXO010000003.1 GCA_024276255.1 Chloroflexota bacterium
CAATCGGTGCAGCCGTTTTGCAGCGGCATGGCACTGGCTGGGCTAAAACAGGATTTCGGTGCGGATATCACCTTTTTCGGTGGCATCGACACGCAGGTGCTCATTGAGGGCACAATCGAGGACGCCAGGCAATTGACCCGCTACGCGCTGGACGTGATGATGCCCGGCGGCGGGTATGTGTGTTCACCCAGCCATGATTTCCTGCTTCCCGAAACGCCGGTCGAAAACGTCCTCGCCGTATACGAAACCATCCGCGATTACGGCAGCTACAACTAGCGACTCCCGCGTCGGCATTCGACGCCTTAACCGCTATTCCATTTCAAGGAGCCGAACCATGGCCCTCAACAATAGAATGAACTCTCGACAAAGGGTCCTGGCCAGCATTAACCACCGGCAACCGGACCGGGTGCCCATCGATCTGGGAGCGACGCCCAGCTCGGGCATCTCGGCCATTGCTTATCACAACCTCAAAGAGTACCTTGGCATCACAGAAGGCCACACACGCGTCTACGATGTCGTGCAGGAGCTCGCCCAGCCCGAGGATGTCATCCTCGAGCGCTTCCACGTGGATGCGCTCGACATCGGCCGCCTGTTCAACACAGATGACTCAGACTGGTATGATATTCAGTTGCCCAACGGCCCCCAGGTGCAGTACCCGAGCTGGTTCCATCCCCGACGCCTGGCAGATGGTACACTGGAAGCCTACTCGCCCGACGGCGCCCTGATCGCCAAACGCCCTCCCTACGCCACCTTCTACGACCAGACATACTTTCCCTACCTGGATGGCTATCCCTCTGATTACAGCGATCTGCCCTCGGTCATGCCCAAGGTCCTGTGGGCGGGCCTGGTACACAGCCCCTGGGATCATGCTGGTGAGCCCGATTTCTGGGAACAACTGCGGGCCAAAGCCATCTACCTGCGGGAAAACACGGACAAAGCGCTGATGGTGGTGGTGGGATGCAACCTGTTCGAATGGGGCACTTTCCTGCGGCGGCTGGACAATTTCCTCATGGACCTGCTGCTGCAGCCGGATGAAGTCGCACGCCTGCTGGACGCCCTGGTGGAAATCCATCTCCAAACGCTGGAGAAGGTCTGCAACGCCGTGGGCGACGTCGTCGACATCGCTCGCTTTGGCGATGACCTGGGCACGAATCAGGGCCCCTTCATGGATCCCAAGATCTACCGCAGCCTGTTCAAACCGCGCCACAAGATCATGCTGGACTACGTTAAGGAGCACAGCCAGATGCACACCTTCCTCCATTCCTGCGGCTCCATCTATCGCATGATCCCCGATCTCATCGACGCCGGATTCGAAATCCTCAATCCGGTGCAGATCAACAGCCGGGACATGGAACCGGAGAGGCTGAAGCAAGAATTCGGGGCCGATGTCACCTTCTGGGGCGGAGGAGCCAACACGCGGGATGTGCTGAATCAGGCGTCGCCAGAGGAAGTGAAAGATCATGTCACCGAGCTGCTGGAGATATTTATGCCCGGCGGCGGTTACGTTTTCAACACCGTTCATAATATCCTCCCCGATGTGCCGCCCGAGAACATCGTCGCCATGTTCGAGGCCATCGAGGAATACAGCCAGAAAATGGAGGCAACCCAATGATCCGTCACGGTCAAGTTATCGGTGTCAGGCCGGAAAAGCTGGAGGCGTACAGGCAATATCACGCTGCCGTGTGGCCGGAAATCCTGCAAATGATCCAGGAATGCAATATCCGGAATTACTCCATCTACTACAAAGATGTCAACGGCATCCCCCTGCTATTCGCATATTTCGAGTATGTGGGCGATGACTTCGAGGCCGATATGGCCAGGATGGCTGCAGATGCCAAGACACAGGAATGGTGGGACATCATGATGCCCATGCAGCAGCCCATCGAGACAAAGGCCGAAGGTGAATGGTGGGCGGAGATGGAAGAGGTCTTTCATCTCGATTGAATATCCGGCGTGGCCATACGCATGGCCATCTCAGCAACCTCAAAGCTTCTTAAGGACAGGTACCATGGAACGAACCGCCAACGCACTTGCCAAACTGAATCGTATCAACAAGACCCTGCGACACGAGGAAGCCGACCGCGTGCCCATCAGCGACTTCTTCTGGGGCAATTTCCTGAAGCGCTGGCGTCAGGAACTGGGCCTGGCCGCCGACGTAAGTCCTTACACATATTACGATCTCGACTGGCAGGTCACCATCCCCAACATGGATCCGCACATCAAACAGTTCGAGACACTGAAGGAAACTGAAGACGAGGTCATCGTCCGTACGGGATTCGAGGCGGTCCTGCGCAAGAAATTCAAGGACCCCATGCCTGAATTCATCGAATTTGAAACAAACACCATCGAAAAAGCCGAGGCATTTGTATTCGACGACCCCTGGGACGAGCGTCGCTACTTCAGCGGCGGCGACAACCAGATCGCGGGTGTGGGCGATGGTTTCGAGCGTAATTCCCCTCCCTGGATCGAGACAGTAAAGTCCATTTACCCTGACTTTCCCGTCTATGGCAGTGTCTGTGAAGCCAACGAATACATGGTACGCCTGGTGGGGCCAGCCAACAATCTGCTGTGGATTGCCCTGTATCCCGACCGTTTCGCCAGATTTATCGAACGCAC
>JAJRXO010000111.1 GCA_024276255.1 Chloroflexota bacterium
GAGGACAGCCATGGACTGCCATCGCGGGCAAAAATATGCTAAAATACAGGTGGCGAACTTATCATTTGTGAACATGAGCAGGAGGTGCACCATGGTTGCGCGCAAGGACATCAAACAGATCGGGCCCTATTTGTACGAGATCCCGGCCACGTATCGCCATGATATGCGGGTGCCGGCGCGCATCTATGGCGATGAGAGCATCCTGGAGGCGGCTTTGCGGGACCGCTCGCTGGAGCAGCTGGTGAACACCGCTACCCTGCCCGGCAGCCAGCGTTACGCGCTGGCCATGCCCGACATCCACCAGGGCTATGGCTTTTCGATTGGCGGGGTGCTGGCCACCGATACCCGAACCGGTGTGGTGTCGCCCGGGGGCGTGGGTTTTGATATCAACTGCGGGGTACGTTTGCTGGCTACGGAGCTGGAAGCGGAGGCCGTGACCCCCTATCTCTCCCAGCTTGCTACCGCCATGTATCAGCATATTCCCAGCGGCGTGGGCGTGGGCGGATTCCTCAAGTTGTCGCAAAAGGAACTGCGCGATGTCCTTGAGCAAGGCGCGTCCTGGGCATTACGCCGGGGCATGGCCACCCGCGCTGATCTGGAACACACCGAAGAACGCGGTCGCATGGCCATGGCCCGCGCCGATAAAGTCAGCGAACGAGCCCAACAACGGGGAAGACCGCAACTGGGCACACTGGGAGCAGGCAACCATTTTGCCGAAATCGATGTGGTCGACGAGATCTACGACGAGGATATCGCTCGCGCCTATGGCCTGTGGCCGGGACAGCTTGTGCTACAAATCCATTGCGGCTCGCGAGGACTGGGGCATCAGGTGTGCACCGACTACGTGCAGAGATTCCAGCGCACCATTAAGAAATACGGCTTCCGCCTGCCCGATCGCCAGCTGGTATGCGCCCCCGTAGAATCGCCCGAAGGCCAGGATTATCTGGCCGCGATGGCGGCTGCGGCCAATTATGCATGGGCCAATCGGCAGGTGCTCACACATCAGGCCCGCCGCGCCTTCGAGCAGGTGTTGGCCGGGCACCTGCGCGGCTACGAATTACGCATGGTCTATGACATTGCCCACAACATGGCCAAAATCGAAGACCATGAAATCGGTGGCAAGACCGTCTCGCTGTGCGTGCACCGCAAGGGCGCCACCCGCGCGTTCGGCCCGGGGCATCCTGTGCTGCCGGCCGCCTACGCTGACGCCGGGCAACCGGTGCTGGTGCCGGGAAGCATGGGCACGGCTTCGTACGTGTTGGCCGGCACCCAACAGGCCATGCGCCACAGCTTCGGCTCCTCTTGCCACGGCGCCGGTCGCCAGCTCAGCCGTAAAGCCGCCAAACGCCAGGTGCGCGGGCAGGCAATCAAACAGGACCTGCAACAACGCGGTATTGAGATAAGGGCCGGCAGCATGAAAGGCCTGGCCGAAGAAGCCCCGGTAGCCTATAAGGATGTGGATCGTGTGGTGGAAGTGGTGCACAGGGCCGGTCTGGCCCACAAAGTGGCTCGATTGCGCCCCCTGGCCGTGGTGAAGGGATAATTTTTATGAAACCTTTCATAAAAATTTGACATCCTTCGCATTACTCCGTATAATCCCCCCGATTGCTAACGCCAGAATTGCCCTGGTGGCGCTGGCGTGTATTTTTCCACGCTCCGGCGTGAGGTTCATCTTGACATCCCAACAAAAGGTGCTAGTTTTATGCGCGTTCTTCTCATCAACCCCCGCTTTCGTCTCCCAATTGATACCCGTACCACACCCCATTTAGGCCTGGCCTATCTGGCAGCCATCTCCGAACGCCGGGGCGATGAAGTGCGTATTTTTGATGCTGATGTCGAAGATCAACCCCTGGATGAATTCGTCCTGGAATACAAACCGCATGTGGTGGGCATTACCGCCAACACGCCGCAGGTGAAACAGGCCTGGCGCCATGCAGCCAAGATCAAGTCCGTGTGGGACGTACCGATTGTGATCGGTGGTCCCCACCCCAGTGTGATCAGTGAAGACCTCGACTTCGAATCTGTCCGCCAGCCGGGCGTCGATCTGGTGGTACGTGGTGAGGGCGAAGAAAGCTGGATCGATATCTGTGAGCGCATCGAAGCGTTCATGCGAGATCAGGATGACTACTCAACCACAGCCCTGATGGATCCGGCAAAGGGGATATGGGAAGGCATACCGGGGATCAGCTATAAAACCTCCGACGGCGAATTGCATCGCAACAGCGAACGGCCTCCCATTGCCGATCTCGACAGCCTGCCGTGGCCGGCCTACCATCTGTTCAAGATGGACAAATACACCAATTTGCAACCCGCCACCGACAAGGTCGACGGCTCCAAAAGCTTCAGCATCCTCACCAGCCGCGGATGCCCCTATCGCTGCACCTTCTGTTCGCAGTCGATCATGCCCATCAAGTGGCGCAGCCGCACGCCCGAAAACGTGCTGGCCGAATGGAAACATCTGGTGGAGGACCTGGGCGCTCAGGAGATCGGCGTGCTGGACGACAGCGCCAACATCCGTAAAGAACGTCTGCTCAAGCTGGCCGATTTACTGATTGAAAACAACCTCAATCACGTACCCTGGATCTTTGTGAATGGCATTCGCGCCAACATCGTCACCCACGAACTCATGCTCAGGCTCAAACAGGCTGGTCTGCGCCGCACCGCATTTGGCGTGGAGACCGGCAATCCCGAGCTCCTGAAGAAGATCGACAAGAAAATCGATCACGACACCATTCGCAAGGCATTCAAAATCTGCAAAGATGTAGACCTGGAAACCATCGCCTTTATGATCATCGGCCTGCCCGGCGACACACGGGAGACCATGCAGGATACGATCAACTTCGCAATCGAACTCGATCCCCTGATCGCCAATTTCAGCATGATGACCCCCTATCCGGGCACCATCGTGTGGGAGCAGGTCAAACGCCAGGGACGCATGCTGATTCACGACTGGGAAGACTATGTCTTCTTCGAACAGAGAGCCCGCTTTGAGATGGGTGAGATGACGGCTGAGCTGGTGGAGGAAATGTATCGCAGGGCGTATCGACAGTTTTATCTGCGGCCGGGCCCCATTTTGCGCCGTGTGAAGACACGCGACTTCTGGTTCAATCTGCCGCGCAATATCCGTATTGCCCTGCGCACATTTTTGCCCAAGGCCGAAAAAACGGCACTGCGCAAGAAGATCGAAGCCGAAGCCATTTCCTGAACAGGGTCGTGAGCGTTAGCATGCCCATGGCGATAGAAACCTCCCGCCATGGGGCAAATCACCGTTCGCCCCGCCTGTTTCCCTGCGCTCCTTGCATGCCGAAGCGAGAAGCGCTTCCGGGGCAGCAGCCGTGCCCATGCCGTTCTCATGAAAAAATTGTCATTCACCACAATGCTGATTTTCAGAAAGGATTCATCTCCTGGTGCTAGCATAGGCGAAGCAGACTGAATCCGGCGCCCCGGCCCAGGCAACAGACCGCGGCGCACCAAAACAGCGACAGGAGGATTGCGACATGAAAATCGCCTTCATCGGCCCCAAATGGAATGAAATGGTCAATGCCTATCCCTCGTTGGGGCTGGGTTATCTGGCGGCCGTGGCCGAACAGGACGGACACGAAGCCCGTATATTTGACTTCGGCCTGAACCCCGAGCGCTCACTGGCGGCCGAAGTACAGGAAGTAATCGACTTTCGCCCTGATCTGGTGGCGTTCACCTCGATGACCACCAGTTTTGCCAGCGTCGAAGAGACGGCGGCCATGCTCAAAGACGCCCTGAGCGTCACCACCATCATCGGCGGTCCCCACGCCACCACGCTGCCCCAGCTGACACTGGAAAACCCCAACTTCGATTTCCTCATTTTCGGCGAGGGCGAGGAGGTTTTCCGTGACTTTTTGCGCGCCCTGGATAACGGCGCCAGGCAATGGAACGGCATGTCGGGGTTGTGGTATAAGGAAGAGGGCCATGTCATCAACGGCGGCGAGCGCAAGCTGATCGCAGATCTCGATGCCCTGCCCTATCCCGCCCGGCATCTCTTCAAGCTCGATCAATACCCCCTGTACACTCCCACTGGCGAACAGATGTTGACGGTGCTCAGCAGTCGCGGCTGCCCCTACAACTGTTCGTTTTGCTTTAAGGGCATTGTGGGCCGCACCTATCGCCAGCGCAGCCCCGAGAACATTGCCGACGAGCTGGAGCACATTATGCAGCGCTACGGCGTGCGTAATTTCTACTTTATCGATGACCTTTTCACCATCGACGTACGGCGGCTGGATAAAATCCTCGATCATTTTATCGAGCGTAACATGGATATTCGCTGGCGCTGCCTGGCCCGTGTCGACCGCGTGAACCCCCAACTCCTGCACAAAATGTACAAGGCCGGCTGCCGGCAGATTCATTATGGCATCGAAAGTGGCAACGAGGAAGTGTTGATACGGACGGCCAAACATATCCGGCTGGATCAGGTACGGGATGCGGTGCGCTGGACTGAAGAAGCCGGGATACATAGCAAGGGTTACTTTATCCTGGGGCTGCCGGGCGATAACGAACAGACCATCAACGAAACCATCGAATTCGCTGCCAGCCTGGATTTGAGCGAAGCCATGTTCAGCATTGCCACTCCCCTGCCCGGCACCCAGTTGTGGAAGGAGCTCCTGCGTAAACATCCCGATACAGAATACAACGCCGATTTCACCAAGAGCTACTACTACAACAGCTACACATCTGAGATCGCTCCGTTTATGAACGTCTCGGAAGTGGACGATCACGTGCTAAGCAGTTATGCTATCAAAGCCCGGCAGCGTTTTCTGGAGGCCAAGAAACAGCGCCTCTACAAACGCAGTTTTGGCGACACCGCCGGCAACCTGTTGTGGACAGCTTCCCGCATCACGCCCCTGCGCAAGGTGGGCAGTACGCTGGTCAGGCTCGGCCTGTTTGACACATTCCGCCGCACCAAGAGCAGCTATTTTGGTGCCGTTTCCTGGAAATAACTTTTCGGGAAGATCGCCACACGCCTTGCATATCAACCCTGCAAAGGATCAAGAATGGTCACAAGAACCCTCACATTTCAGGAAAAAGTTCGTAACAAGTCACGCATCTATCGGCGACGGGTGATGGGGCCCATCAAATGGCTGGCCTACGAAACCGGACAAACCCGGTTCGTGCCACCGCCGGATCGCATGTACATCGAATCCACAAACATCTGCAATCTCAACTGCATCATGTGCCCCACCGGACGCGAAGAAATCACGCGGCCGCACGGTTTTATGAAGTGGGAAGTCTTCAAACAGATCGTGGATGAGATGGCCCCCCATGTTAAGGCCACGACCCTGCACATCTGGGGCGAACCCCTGCTGCACAAACGCATCTACGACATGGTGGCCTATTGTCGCGACAAGGGCCTGCGTTCGGAGATCAGCACCAACGCCACCCTGCTCACGCCCGACCGCTCTCGGCGCCTGTTGGAGGCCGGACTCAACGTCATCTACCTGTGTCAGGACGGCATTCGCCCCGAGATCTACGAAAATGTGCGCGTTAATGCGGATTTTGAAAAGACCAACAACAATATCCGCAGCTTTGTGGAGATGAAGCACGAAGGTGGTTACGACACCTTTGTCAATCTGCAAATCATCGAAATGGAAAACACCAAAGACGACACAATCGCATTTGTTGACTACTGGCGCAATGTACCGGGCGTCGATCTGGTGCATGTCAAACCGTTTGATTCCTGGGGTGATCAAATCGAAGAGATCAGCGCCCTGCGCGTCGACGACGCCAAGCGCCTGCCCCCCCGCTTTGCCTGTCCCAACCTGTGGTACCACGTGCACATCTATTGGGACGGCTCCATTGCCATGTGCGACCGCGATTTCAACCTGGATTATGATCTGGGCAACGTCATCGACGAGGACGGCGAGGTGCGGGTGATGAAAAACTGGAACGGCCCCCGCATGCAGGAATTGCGGCGCCTGCATCTGCAAAAGCGCTACGACGAGGTGAGTCCCTGCAACACGTGCCGGGAATGGGCGTGGTGGAAACCCACGCTGGCCGCCGGTTTCGGCAATCGCCCCGTGCAGGAGCAATTCAGCGGTCAGGCCATCCGCGCCAACGACAATGGCCATGAGACCGCCATTCCACTCGAATTTACCATGCCGGAAGAAGCCCGGCATGGTAGCAGTCAGTAGGTTATTTCGTTATGAGCCCATTCTTCTCCCGAAAAAAACGCCGGTCCCACATCCTGTGGCTCGATCTCGGCGATCTCGGCGATCTGGTGCATCCCCGTGGCCCGCATGAACAATGGCAGGATCACGGCCTGGGACTGTTACGCACCATTTTGCATGAAAACGGTATCATTACCGATCTGGCATCCACGCGGGCGGTCACCTCGTGGGAGCAGCTCAAGCCCCAGATCAGCGGCTACGACATGCTGATCATGAATGTGCGTAGCTATACCTTTCCGGTGGCGCGCAAAGCAGCCCAGATATTCAAAGAGCTGAATCCGCAGAGCCTCGTGCTCACCGGCGGCATGCACGCCACCGTGGCTCCCGACGAGATGCAGACCGTGCCCGAGTTCGACAAGATATGCATGGGCGCGGGCGAACGGGTGATCGTTGATCTCGTGCGCAATCCTGATGCCTTTCCCCGTCTGTTCCAGGGCGAAAGCGCCCGCTCCATGGCGGAATGGCCCATGATCAACCGCGAACTGTGGCCCAAGCCGGCGGGCGGCTGGCGCATGAAACGACACTGGCAATGGCGCTGGCCCATGGAACCGGCCTGTGGCTGGGGACCGCC
>JAJRXO010000112.1 GCA_024276255.1 Chloroflexota bacterium
CCATGGCCCAGCCGATAAGCCAGCCACAGGCCGAAGAAGGCCAGCGAGGTCATGATCAGCACCATGAGCGTAGCCTGATCATACTGACGATTCTGTACGGCGTCGAAGATAGCCATGGGCAGGGTTTGCGTGCGGCCGGGGATATTGCCGGCCACCATGAGCGTGGCCCCGAATTCGCCCAGGGCCCGCGCCGCCCCCAGTACGATACCGGCCAGGATACCGCTGCGGGCCATGGGCAGGGTGACGAAGCGCATGGTTTGCCATTCGCTGGCGCCTTCCAGGCGGGCGGCGTTTTCCATTTCCGGGTTCACCTCTGCCAGGGCTGAGCGGGCTGCCTGCACCATGAGCGGTAATCCCACCAGGGTGGCCGCAATCGTGGCCGCCTGCCAGGTGAAGAGGATATCGAGGTGCAGGTACGGCAGCAGGGGATTGCGCTTGCCAAGCGTCATCAGCAGATAATAGCCGAGCACGCTGGGAGGCAGCACCAGGGGCACGGTGATCATCGTCTCCAACAGCAATTTGCCGCGGAAACGGTGTCGCGCCAGCAAAAAGGCCAGACCCAGCCCCAGCACGGTGATGGCCAGGGTGGCAACCGAGGTGACCAGGAAGGAGATGCGCAGTGCGTTGAGAATCATGGATTATACTCCTCGCCGGGAAGAAGAAGACCGTAACGACGCATGATGGCCCGCCCTTCATCGCCATTGACAAATGCGGTGAACTGGCGGGCAGCGGATGGATTGGAGGTGGTGACAATAATTGCCATAGCCTGATCGAGCGGTGCGTACAGGTTCTGGGGGATGAGCGTCCATCTGCCATCGCTCGCCAGGCTCAACGAGAGCGCCATGATCGCCACATCCACATTGCCGGATTCGGCCAGTTGCAGGGTTTGGGAGATGTTGTTGCCGAAGATCAGTTTGGGCTGGACTTCCTGCCATAAACCTGCCGCCTGCAGGGCCTGTCGGGCCGCAACCCCGTAGGGAGCGTGATCGGGATTGGCGATTGCGATCCGCCGCACCTCGGGGCGCTGTAGATCGCGAATATCGGTGATGTGCAGTTGGCTGGACGCCGGGCGCCACAGGGTGATGCGGCCGCGGGCGTATATGCTGATGCTGTCTGGCAGAATTCTCCCGGCCGCTTCCAGTTCTTCGATGTAATCCACGTTAGCGGCCGCGAACACATCGACAGGCGCCCCTTCCAGTATCTGTTGCGTGGCCTGGCCCGTAGAACCGAAGCTGAATTGAACCTCGATGCCGCTTTGCTGCGTAAACGCCTGCCCTATTTCGCTGAAAGCCGGTGTCAGATCCGATGCTGCGGCCACGGTGAGGGAGGGAGAGTTCGCTGCACATGCCGTCAGCAGCAGGGCAAGGATAACAACCAGCCCGCTACTGGCGAGGCGGAGGGGAGGGCGTGATGGGAATGTCATGGCAGCGTAAAAATAAAAAACGCCTGAAAGCAGAGACGCTATCAGGCGAAAGAAACTTAGCCAGGTCTCTCCTTTCCAAGTCGGCTCCTCGAGAGAGAAGCGTCGGGAGGTCGTTGCGTTTCCGCAGCGGCCCTACGACTGCCCACATGGGTGGACAGAAGCCTTATCAGGGCGATAAGGTCGGCGAAAGCACCATGACCTGTGGTTTTAGGTGCGTTCGCTCGGAGATGAATATGAACAGCGATGCTGTTGTTTGGGGGCTTGATTTGGCGATACGGTGATTGATTGGTGCGGAATCAGAGCATTCTGGGAAGACAATGACCCGTATGCTTAATGCATTTATACCGCAATCTCAACCGCTTGTCAAAATTGGCACAGACCCTCTGAAACACCCTGGATATCTCAAGAATAATACAACATCATGGGGTGGGGAGGGAGTAGGGTCATGGAACATATCAGGAGTAGAAAACTGCGCGCTCCAGTTGCTTGGCCTGCTGCACCCAGTCATGTACCTGATCACGACGAGGCGGTCGTTTCACATGATGCCGATAGGCGACTTCCATAATTTTGTCGAACAGGTTATCTGGATTGCGCTGGGCCAGTTCCACCACGGTGTCCACGCCGGCGAATTCCAGCAGATCCGAGTAGATTTTGCCAATGCCTTTGATGCGGGCCAGATCCGCGCGATTGGCGAGTTCCAACAGGGCGCGTTCATCGACGTCGAATTTGGCGGCCAGTTCTGCCCGCTGTTGGGGCGTGGCTGCTGCGGACAGCAATTGGTCAGATTTGTCTACCCCGGCATCCTTAAGCGCTGCTGCCAGTTCAGGGGTAATGCCTTCGAGTTCACTGATTTTAAGTACCATGGTTCCGTGTCCTTTGCCAACAATAGAGATGGGCGAATGAATGTTTTGGGAGTATCATGTGTGATGTTTGACATTATAGCATAGTTGGCCTTAATAATCTTGACAACAATCTTACAATCGACAATGCAATGTCACAATTCCCGCACGCGACAAGGGCGTCTGTCCACAAACAAACGTCCTTTCAGGAAAAGCCAGACGGCATTTGGGTAAGCGTTGCTACCAGTGAGAACTATTCAGGCCAATTGCGTGTTACGTGTTGCGTATTGCGTATTTGGAACCCGGTAAACCAGGAGACCGGGGGTGTTGCGTCGCGGAGGGCGTGGCCTGGTTTACGGGTTTCCAGGGCTACCGGTTTACCGCGGTCCGGCATTCGGGTCGGCGTATAAAACGCACATTAGAGCCACCGTCTTGGAATCCGATCCGTGAGCCGGCGCGTAAGCCAGGCCTATTGTCGACTCACGGATTCAGCATACTGTGGCTAGATCATGGCCGCATATACCAGCACGGTCACAAGGCCGAAGGCCAGATGCCCGATGATCAGCCCCATGATGGTCTTGACGCCGCCCTCCATGGCGGGCGGGCGGGGATGCATGCGCATCACGATGGGTAGCATAACAGCGATCACCAGGGCATGCACGAATCCGAAGATCAGGCCCCATAGCCAGCTGATACTGCCGATGCCTGCCTGCCAGAGCAGAGCATAGATGATAGCGAAAACAACGCCCATCATCAAATGCAGGAACAGGCCCATCTTTTTGGCCGCACCGGCGTCTTCGGTAAACATACTGCCCAGCATGCCGATGATATCCATCTTGGGTATGCCCATCTTCGGGGCCATCATCATTATCATGGTCATGATCAGGGTGCCAGCCAGACCGGCAACAATAGCAGCAAGGAAATTCATCATACGCTCCAGGGAGAAAAAAGTTTGAATGAGTTGTGCCTATTGGAGAAGGTGGGGAATGGTTTTCTTACCATTGGGTGTGCGTCACACATGCTACACATCGCATTTTGCATTGTCGGGCGATCTGCTGTAGAATCGCATTGATTTGTCTATACATCTATACAAATTATCTCTGGCGATAAACCAACCCACGTCAACGATGAGTGCTTCACACGACCCTGCTTTGCCCAAATATCAGCAACTGGCTCGCTATCTGCGCACACAGATACGTGAAGGCAGTCTGCGGCCAGGGGATCAACTGCCTACCGAAGAAAGCCTGTGCCGGGAGCATGGTTTCAGTCGGGGCACGGTGCGGCAGGCCATTCACGTGCTGGAGCAGGAGGGACTGGTGTACAAAGAACAGGGGCGGGGGACATTTGTTGCCAAACCACAAATACGACGCAATTTTTTCACGCTGACCAGCTTCAACGAGGATATGCGGCGGCAGGGACGGCGTCCCAGCACAAGGGTGTTGCAGGCCAGCCAGGTAGCGCCGACGCTACAGGTGCAGGAAAAGCTGCAACTGGCACCAGGCGAGGAAGTTTTTCATATTGAGCGCCTGCGTCTGGCCGATGGCGCTCCCGTGGCCTACGAGATCCGTTATCTGGCCGTTTCCCTGTGCCCCGATCTATTACAACACGACCTCAGCCAGACCATTCATTCTCTGCTCATCGAACACTATCACATTCCCTTGTTGCGCACGATGC
>JAJRXO010000113.1 GCA_024276255.1 Chloroflexota bacterium
AGCAGGGTTTTGCGGGCCAGCGTACCGATGTTGGTAAAGCGTACGAAGCCGTTGTCCTCGATCTGAGTGACGATGACGCCGATTTCATCCATGTGCGCCGCCACCATAATACGCTTGCCTGAGCCATCGCCGCGCTTGCGCACATACAGGTTACCCATGGCATCGACCCAGCTTTCATCGGCCCAGGCCTCTGTCTCGGCCTGGATGAGTTCGCGGATGGGGTTTTCGAAACCGGAAGGGCCAATGGCCTCGACTAATTTGGGGAGCAAGGTTCTCACAGATCAGCTTCCTTGTGGTGAAGAGGGGGTCAAAACGGCAGGCAGGTCAGTCATACTGTGACGTAACAGGGCCACACCGTGGTGAAAGTCGCTGAGCTCGGCCACGGCCGCGGGGCCGTGGATGTAGCGGCAGGGCGTGGAGATGATGCCCGTGGGCATGCCCAGCCAGCGGGCATAGCCGGCGGCATCGGTGCCGCCGATGCCGGGATGTTTGAATTGGGTGGGGATGTTGTGGGCCCGGGCCTGGCGCAAAAAATGTTGCAGCAACAGGGGATGCACAACCACAGAGCCATCGCGCTGGGTGAGAGCAGGCCCATCGCCCAGACGCGTGGTAGGAAAACGTTTTTCGTGTGAGGGGCCGGGCAGGTCGTCGCACACAGTGCCCTCGAGCACGATCACCAGGTCGGGCTGGACGCCCAGACCGGCGGCCAGTGCTCCCCGCAGGCCGATTTCTTCCTGCACGGTAAACACGGCCGTGATGTCCAGCGGTAGATCATCGGCCATGAGCAGGCTCAGCAAAGCTGCGCATCCCATGCGGTCGTCAAAGGCCTTGCCGGCAATGCGGCCCTGAGGGGGCAACGGATCGTCATCATCCAGCGTTTGCACAGGCCCCAGCATCTGCAATGGCGTATCGAACACGATGCGCTGGCCGGTTTTGACCTTGTTTTTGGCGGCCTTGGCGTCTTTGGCGCCGATATCAATCCGGATGTCTTCAATGTCGGGTGTCTCCCGATACTCGCTGGCGCTGTGCGCATAGTGGGGCGGACGCAAACATACCACGCCGGGCAGACGTTTGGGCCCCACCAGTACGCTCTTCCCCACCAGCGTGCGCAGGTTCACGCCGCCACTGCGGCCTACATGCAGCAATCCCTGATCATCGATCTCGAATATCAACAGGGCCACTTCATCCATGTGTGCGGTGATCACGATGCGCAGGGGGCTTTCGTTTTGCCCTTTTTTCTCGGCAATGAGATTGCCCAGGGCGTCGATGCGCAGAGACTGCACGTGGGGATGAATCCAGCGAGCGATCATATCGCGCACGGGCCCTTCTTCGCCCGGCGGGGCCGGTGTTTCGGTAAGTTGTCTCAGCATGCCCCAGGTGAGCTCAGT
Source organism: Chloroflexota bacterium (assembly GCA_024276255.1). Taxonomy (GTDB): domain Bacteria; phylum Chloroflexota; class Anaerolineae; order J102; family J102; genus JAADGC01. Next base: position 1,389 of record JAJRXO010000113.1, read on the forward strand.
CATGCGGTCACCTCCTCGAAATCAGGCAAGCGAAAGGCCAGATCATCCACCAGGGCCTGATCGGCTGCGGCCACAAAGGCCGTGAGCAGGCGCACGGTGCGCCGCAGGTCCCGCAGGTCGGCCACTTCAACCGGACTGTGCATGTTGCGGATGGGCATGCCCACCAGCCCCACGGGGATGCCTCCGGTCGCCACCTGCACCATCCAGGCGTCCGTGCCGGTATTGCCCGGCAATAGCTCACGCTCATGCGGCAACTCCAGAGTCTCACACATCTCCAGCAATCGGGAGGTAAGACGGGGGTGCAGGTTGGGGCCCACGCCGATCACAGGCCCACAGCCCAGCGGAAATGATTCGGATTTGGGGACCCCGGGCTGGCGGCCAAATGTGACGTCCAGCACCAGGGCCAGATCGGGGTGCAGGGCGTACGAGGCGGTCTGGGCGCCCAACAGGTTCATCTCTTCGCCCACAGACGCCACGGCAATGACGTCGCCCGGATGCTGGATGGTCTGTAGCGCCTTTAATGTGCCGAGGATGGCGGTCAGCGACAATCGGTCATCAAATGCTTTACCGGCGACCCGATCGCCCATCAGCGATAACATGGAGCGCTGAAGCAGCACCGAGTCACCCACCTGTACCTGGTCGGCCAGTGAATCAGCGTCCAGGCCGGTATCGATCACCAGGTCACCGATGCGGGGCATGCGCTTGCGTTCGGCAGCATCCATCAGGTGGGGGGGACGATCGCCGACCACACCCACGATCGGCTGGCGACCGTAGACGATCACCATCTGACCCACCAATACCCGGGGATCGTAGGCGTGTGGTCGAAAGCGCAGGAAGGGCCCCTCGATGGCAGTGACCATCATCGATATCTCGTCCATGTGCGCCATTAGCATCAAACGCGGCCGTGGTTCAGCAGCGACGCCGTGCTTGATGCCGATCACATTCCACAGATCGTCGATACGCACCTCGTCGCACCACGGGCGCATGATGTCGGCCACCTGGGCGGCGAGGGCTTCCTCCTTACCCGAGGGGCCAAAAGCTTCCGAGAGCTTTTGCAAAATATCTCGCATGAAACAGATCCTTGAAGGGAAATGGCTGTAAGCAGCCCTGCTGAATGACTGCGTTCGTCGATGAGGATGAAACTGACGGGCTGCGTATTGCGTATTGCATTCTCGCTCAGCGAGGGTCTCGCTTTTGAGCGAAAGCATCTTTTGTGCGCCATTAGTTAAATCGGAGACCGGGAGACCTGGGGATGAGTTGCGTCTAACAATTCGGCCTGGTTAACAGGTTTCCCAGTTTCCTGGTTTTCAGGTTTAACAATCTATTTAGCATAGCACGCAGATAACGGACTGGCAAAATGGCAGGGCTACGATTCAGACTGCGGGCCCGCCACCCGCCGGGCCCGTCGCAGCAGCCACATACCGCCAAACAGCACCGGCACCACCAGCACCAGGGCATGCAGCAGCAGGGCGTAGGCCAGGGCCGGTGCGCCATCGATCCCAACCAGATGCAGGGCGACCACGGTCAGGGCCTCGAATACACCCAATTGCCCGGGTGCCACGGGAATGCTGACGCCGCCGTAGATAATGATGAGCACCAGGGCGGCATAAAGGAGGCTGGGCGGCAGGTCGAAGGCGCGCAGGAGCAGGACATTGGTGAGGATCGCCGTCCCCCATACTGCCAACGACCACAACAACAACTGCGGCAATTTGCGCCATTCACGCAGGGCCGTGAGCCCGTTGAGCAGGCGGTGCAAGAATCCCGCCCAGCGCTGGAACACAGGATAACGCCGTCCCAGGCCCTGTAAAACGCGCTCCAGCCATGGGAGGGCCAGTATTAGGCCCACCCAAACGCTACTGACCGCCAACGCCAGCAGGAACATCTGCAGGGGGCTGGTGTGTACGCTGGGCGGCAGGACGATAAAGGGCAGCACCAGCGCCGCCACCAGGCCTGTGAGGATGAGATCAACCAGTTTTTCGGCGCCGATGGTGCCCAGGGTGGCGGCGGTGCTGGCCCCGCGATCGCGGCCCATGAAATAGGCGCGGAATATGTCGCCGCTGCGAAACGGCAGCACCATGTTCATCAATTGGCCAGCCATGAGGATGCCGAAGGTCTGTAAACGGCCGGGGGTTGGTTGATCGGTGGGGAAAAGCAGCCGCCAGCGAAAAGTCTTGGTGATGCTGTTCAGAAGCACGCTGCCCAGGGCAGCGCCGACCCACAGGGGCTGCGCCTGCGCCAACGCCTGCAGGGTGGCCCGGCCATCGATATTGCGCAGCAATACCAGCAGGAGGCCGATGGCAATGATCAGTCCCAGGCCGATCTGCCACCACCAGTGCCTGCGGGCAAACAATGCTGTCAGGGGCGTATCACTCATTCGTTGCATCCTCGGTACGCGCTATCCAGATAACCACCGGGTCCTGCGTGATCGTGAGCGTGATGCGACCATCGGTCTGCCCGTCGGCATCGTCGGGGCTGCCATCGCGCACGAGCTGGCTGCGGGCCAACCTGTCGACCACCCGAATGCTGTCGGCAACCAGGGTCATCGATACAGACTCACCCTCGCTCCAGGCAATGATAGCATCTTCCTCTCTGTGCTGGAAACGATACGCATGCCCCGGTAATGGGATATCGATGCGTCCGGCATAACGGCCGCCCTGCAAGGCAGGTGTAACCGCGGTATAGGCATACAGGCCGGGCTGAGGATACAGGTTGGCCGACAGCAGGCCGTAGTCGTAAGGTTCATTCGGCTTGTCAACAGCCGTGAACCAGATGATGGGGGCCAGTTCGGCCATGCGGGCATGGGTCAACGCCGGCGCCACGAAACGGGCGGTCAATATCTCGCTATAGACCAATCCGTCCTCGTCAGGTCCACGAGTGGGGCGACCGATCTCCGTGAGCGCCAGGGGCACGTCGATGCCATAGCGCCTCAGCTCGCTGCGCAAATACGCGGCTTTTCCGGCCACGCCAGGGCCAAAAGCCTGCCAGCGCTCGGCAAAGGCCGGATAGTAGTGAAACGCCAGGCGATCAAAATAGTCGCCCGCACCGGCTGCCAGGGCATCATCCAGAAAGGCCGGATCGAAACGCCCTCCCTCGTCGACGAAAAAATCGTATGAGATGCCGCCAAACAACACGATGGCCTCTGGATCGGCCTCTTTGATGGCCGTGTAGGCCAGGCGCAGGCTGTCGGCATATCGGGCGCCGCGGGTGCCGAAACAATAGCCCTGCGGACCAAAGATGCTGTCGGGCTCATTGTAGATCTCCCACAGGCGTACGTTGTAGGGCGCACGGCTGTATCGCCGCACCAGATCCCGCAGGAAACGTTGGAAGTCGGCCTCGTATTGGGGATAAATGGGGCCGCAGAAGGTATCGGACGCCCAGTCGGCATTTCCGCCCAGCAGGAAGATCACCTCGAGGCCGGCGCGACGTGCAGCCAGCAGGAGATCATCCGTTGCCTGCCAGTGGTAGGTTGGGGGATCGGTACGCTGTGGCTCGATGGCGTTCCAGCTGAACCACGAGCGCGTCCAGCGGGCGCCGGCGGCATAGAGTGTGGTGGGGGCCGCGGTCTGGATATCGTCTGCGGGATAGAGATACACGCCGATGGGGGTGTCGGTAAGGTTGGCGGGTCCAATGGCGACAGGAGCATGCACCGGTGTGGTCTGCCAGGCAACCGGCATGGTGCAGGCGGCCAGCAGGAGCACGCACAGACCCAATAACCCGGGCAGGTAAACAACGGTTCTCATGGGCACACATCCAGGGGAAACGCTGATTCCAGGCTCCATAGGGTCTCGCGAGAGGGTAGCGGAGGATCAGGCGGCGGCGATAGCGCGTGCAGGCGGCGACGATAATGTAACAACGTAACGCCGCCGGCATCAGAACGATCGAGAAACTCGTAGCGGGCAAAGAACTCCGTAGGCATCAGCTCCAGGAAATGGCGATAGGGCCCGTCAGTCACGATCAACCATAGTTCTCCGCCGGGTGCGGGTTGCAACTGCGGCAACCGCGGAAGCTGGCTACTGAGCAGCGGCGCCCACAGCAACCCCTGACCAGTTGCTGTCCGAAGCTGGCGATCATAATACGTCACGGACGTCACCGCCCATTCATCCACCCACAACGGCGCATCCGGACTGTGCTCAACCAGATCAGTCAGCACCAGCCGCCACGATTCGCGCTGGGGCATGGGTAAGATCACGACAGCCAGGGCCACGCTGAGGGCGAGCACCAGCGCAGGCAGGATGCGGGGCAGACGTTGCAGGGCGTAGGCGCTGGCCAGGGCCATGAGGGGCAACAGGGCCACCCACTGCCGCTTCAATGAAACCATACGCGGCACGGCCATGAACGCCATCCAGCCCAGCCACACAGCCAGCACAGTCCACCAGACCAACCGCCATGATCGCAGGCGGGGGAAGCGCTGCCAGGACCAGGCGATCGCCAGGCCGGAAACGGCCAGCACCAACATGACAGTTTGAATCACATCATTGGCCTGAGCAGGTGAGATCTGCAAGCCAAGGCGATTGAGTTGCACAGCCAGGGTGAAAGCCTGAAAGCTGGTCGCCACTGCTGAGCGATGCGCAGCGTCAAACCACAGCAACAATGAGCCGGCGCCGACCAGCAATTGCCAGGCGATCCAGTTGCGACGATGGGGCGCGCCGGCGGCCAGCCATATCATCTGCAGGGCAAAGAGGGGCAGGATGGCCGTGTAATCCACGCCCAGCGCCAGCAGGGCCAGCGCCGTATAACTGAGCCCCAACAGCAGGCGCCGGCGCGCGTTCTGGGCGTTATCCGGCAAACGAATGAGTCGCCAGCCCAGCAGCACAGCGGCCAGCGCCACGGTGCCAGCCAGTGTGTACATGCGGGCTTCGGCGGCATACCACAACTGCAGGGGATGCAGGGCCAGCAACAACGCTGCAAAGGTTGCCGTGCGTTCCCTCAGGCCCATCTCGCGCCCCAGGCGATAGATGAGGGCGGTGCTGAGCACGGCTGCAGCCAGCGATGGCCAGCGCAGCCACCATTCCTGCTCGCCTGCCATCATCCAGGCCTTGAGCAGCGCATAATATCCCGCGGGATGGGGATCACACAGGCGCTGCCATAAATCGGCCAGGGGCCAACGGCCAAAGTACACACTGGTGGCCTCGTCGCTCCATAGCGAATTGCCGAAGCGAAACAGGGGCAACATGAGGGCCAGCAGCAAAATGCCGGGCATCCAGCGCCCGGAGTGCTTCAGAAAATCGGGGTGGCGTTTAGAGCCAGTAAAAGGGGTAGAGAACAAAGACAAGGATGGTAAGATTGAACAACAGCAGGGAGATGAGGAGGGCAGGGAGCAGCCAGCGACGTTGGCGACCGGCAAACAGGCTATGGGCTCCCAACATCATGGGCAATACAAAGGCGCTGATAGCAGGATAGAGATAGCGCGCCTGGGGCACAGAGCCGTCTTTGTACAGGCCATAAACGATGTCCTTGCCCAGGGTGAGGGCGAATTGCGACAACAACAGCAGCAGGAGGAGGAACAGGGACTGTTTTTGCCAGCCCTGCAAGCGGCGACCAAATATCTGCGCAAAACCAATCAACGCCAACAGGAGGGCGATCACAGCCACACCGGCCCCCAATGTGTACACCACATCGGGCAACGGCACCCGCATCCAGCCGAACCAGCCGATGAAGGTGCGCAACAGACCATCGAACGCGGCGCCAAGCGGAGCCTCGGCCACATTCTGCCAGATCTTACCGGAGGTAACAGCGCTGAAGAACCAGCGTGGGATCCAGTTTCGCACCGTGCCCCTGATCACCAGAAACAGGGCGACGAACAGGCCCGAGCTGAGCACGGCGGCGATGGCCAGGGTGAATCCGTGACGCCAGGAGCGCTGACGGCGCAGACGACCGGCAGCCCACAGGGGCAACACCAGCAACAGCACCAACACGCTGAATCCGCTGCGTTTGGTGAACAGGGTGAGCAGGATCAGGGCCGATAACCACAGCACCGTGCGCGTTTGCATGCCCCGCCGCAGCAGGCGCACAGCCCAATACACGCTCCAGATAACCAGCGTCTCCACCATGGGATCGTTGTTCACGGCCGCGTTGGCGGCCAGATGCGACGGCCACAACGCGCTCAGGGCCAGAGCATAAATCGCCAGCTGCGGCCGATCGGGAAAGAGCTCGCGGGCCGTGCGATAGATGCCCCACAGGCTGAGCCCCAGCAGCAGCACACCGAGCAAGCGCAGACGCATCACGGCCGCTGTCAGGGGGAATTCCCGGCCCCAGGTGTGCAGGAGCTCCCCGGCCACGGTATAATACAGGGGAAGCTGGAAAAAAGCCCGTGAATAGAGCGGGCTCCAGATCTCCACAAACGAATCCGGCAGATCATTCGGGTCCCAGCCGACGAGCGAGTAGCCATACCACCAGAATGATTGATTCTCCATTTCCTGAATGATCTCCTGCTCCCATTCCAGCACGAGATCGGGATCGTAAACCACGGGCTTGCCCAGGCGGGCCACGTGCAGGGCGACCTCAAAATGGCGTGGCTCATCGGGCTGCATCCACGGCCGCACGGCGAGGGCGTAAGCCAGGGCCAGCAGAATACCCAGCAGCCAGATGCCGGCGATCAGCGGCTGCGAACTGTTCCACCACGCCTGCCAGTCGGCCTGCTGCAACGGAGCCCGACCGTGCAGGCGGCGCTGGGCTCCCCAGGCCTGGGCGGCAAAGGCCGCGGCCAGCAACAGCCAGAGCAACGATTGCCACCACGGTGTGGCCGTTTGCACTGACATTCCCAGGCTGAAGAGCAGGAGGGAGAGGTTGAGGGCCCGTTCATAAACGGGGCGCCCCAAAACAAGACGCCATTTGTCCTCGCAGATGGCGGCCGTGTAGCGGGCATGGCTGAGTGTGGCCAGCACAGCGGCCAGCCCTGCCACCCACAGGGCGGTGTTGAATACAGAGAACCAGTCGATCATGCGGGCTGCGAAGATGGAGTGGATGAGGAGGACGGTTGCACATACAGGCCCACTGCCATAGCCGAGGCCACCAGCAGCCAGGGCAAGAACGATGGTTTGGTGCCCCAGAGAGGGACATCGAGCATGCCATGCACCAGCATGGCGCTGAGGCTGGCCATCGTCCCCGCGGCCAGAGTCCACGGCAGGGCCAGCGTTCGCTGTCGCAAGACACCGGCCAGCACGACAAAAACATTGATCATCAGCGCCAGCCAGGCAATGAGGCCGGGAAAGCCGAGATCGATGCCAACCTGCAGGAAGAGATTGTGGGCATGGCCCATGGGCGTGCCGGGCGCGATTAAAAAGGTAGGGTACAGCAAAGGAATGACCAGATCGAAAGTGCCGATGCCAATGCCGGTGAAAGAGAAATCACTGAGCGCGTAGATGCCCCGGCTCCACAATTCCAGGCGGCCGTCCAGCCCCTGTAAGGCCGAATTAGCCCCCACGCCGATCTGATCAAAAAGCGCCTCCATGCCCCCACGACTGAGGAGAAACACACCGGCCACCAGCACCAGCGGCGCCACCAGGGTCAATCGCCGCCAGCGCAGCATCAGCAACAGGGTGGTGGCCACGGCCGCGCCCAGATAGGCGCCCCGGCTCTGGGTGAGCAACAGCACCCCTCCGCTGAGCCCGGCCACAATCAACATCAGGGGCGGCAGCCAGCGTCGTCGACTCCAGTCCCAGCGCAGGCCCAGGGCCAGAAACAGGGGGTAGATCACTGCCATGGCTCCACCCATGCGGTTCAGATTCACGTCGCCGGGGGTCAGGGCGGCCAGGCGTTGCAGCCACGGCGCCAGGAACGAGGCCTGGAAAAGCTTGGCAGAAGTCAGTTGGCTGAGAAATGGCGCTGCCGCCGTGATCCCCAATCCCACCAGCACCAGGATGCCCACGATCCATTCCGGATGACCCTGAATGGGCGGCCAGTTGAGCAACGCCGCGTACAGGCTGATGCCAAAGAACAGATAGCCCAGGGCCTCCCACGACATAGCCTTGTCGGCTGAAGCCCAGTAATTCACCGGCAGCCAGAGCAAGATAAACAGCAGGGGGATGTCGATGGGGGTGGGACGGGTCAGGCGGCCATACGCCAGCGCCCGCAACAACCAGCCCAGGCCCAGCATGAGGATGAACCAGGGACGCCCCGAGGCCAGCAGTGGGGCCAAGCCTGCCGGCGCAAATCGGGCAGGCAGGAGCAGCAGCGCTCCCCACAGCAAAACCCAGAGGGGTTCGAACCAGGCAATGCGTCGAAGAATGTGTCTCATGGTGGTATAGAATACAGCAGAGAAGGAAACCGGGCCTGTGGAAAATTATAACCGCATCGCACGGAAAGTGCATATCTGCGAGATTCCATTGACTATTTGTAGCCCGGGAGACCCGTAAACCGGAAAACCAGGATGGCGCCGGATAAACCCGGCTAGGTTCTTACCGCCACGGCCGCCAAGCCCCCTTGAGGGGCGCCGTTTTGTAGCCCGATGGCTTCAGCCTCGGGCGGGGGTGCGGTGTGGCGGACGACGCCGGATCACGGATCGACCTCGGAAGCAGTGAGCCTGGGAGCGTCTTCTGGCGAGGGATCGCGGTTGGCGAGGATCGACCGGCGATGAAGTCGCCGGTCTACCAAACAGCGCCGGCTGAACCCGGCTTGTTCTTTTCTGCCATGGCCGCCAAGCCCCCTTGAGGGGCGCCGTTTTGTAGCCCGATGGCTTCAGCCTCGGGCGTGCGTGCGGTGTGGCGGACGACGCCGGATCACGGATCGACCTCGGGAGCAGGGAGCCTGGGAGCATCATCTGGCGAGGGATCGCGGTTGGCGGGGATCGACCGGCGATGAAGTCGCCGGTCTACGAAACAGCGCCGGCTGAACCCGGCTTGTTCGTTTCTGCCACGGCCGCCAAGCCCCCTTGAGGGGGCGCCGTTTTGTAGCCCGATGGCTTCAGCCTCGGGCGGGGGTGCGGTGTGGCGGACGACGCCGGATCATGGATCTACCTCGGGAGCAGGGAGCCTGGGAGCGTCATCTGGCGAGGGATCGCGGTTGGCGAGGATCGACCGGCGATGAAGTCGCCGGTCTACCAAACAGCGCCGGCTGA
>JAJRXO010000114.1 GCA_024276255.1 Chloroflexota bacterium
AGACCACGTGCGCTCTGCCGGTGGCAAAGTTAACACTGGCCTGCTGGACGCCTTCCAGCCCCCGTAAGATGCGCTCGATGGTTTGCACACACGAGGCGCAATCCAGGTCGACAATGGGGAATTCCACCCGTGTGGGGCCCGAGAGCGCCGGGTTTACGCCGGTCGTCGCCGGGGCGATGATCGGCTCGGGGGTGGATTCCGGTTCGGGATGAGCGAATTTGTGTGGGTCACCGTCAAAGGTGGTCGCACACTGATCAGAGCAAAAATAAAATGTGGTGCCCATGTGCTCGCGAGTAGCGACGGCATCCTGGGGTTCGATGTTCATTCCGCAAACGGGATCTCTTACCATAATGAGTCCTCCTGATTGGAGTGGGTTTGTATGTACGCTGGTGCCGAGCGCGGCCAACGAATACTCAGGATGATGAGTATGTTGCCGAGTATGAGTACCTGCGTGGCAAGGAGCGTGAGTGTCATTGAGTGTGTTTCTGATAAACCGGGCGAGGTCGTTACAGGCCCTGCCGGATCGGTGGCTGAATGATGCTCACAGTATAAGGTATGGACGCTTCTGATACAGGCGTCATATACCTCGTGGGAGGGCGGGCACAATAGCACCGGGAGAATAGGCCATTTGGCTTGTTATATCTTCCCTGCCATGCCAATCAGGCATGCTTTGCCCGCGGGGGCAGGATGTCCCTTAATATTATGTTAGCGCATTCGGGCTACGAGTGCAAAATGGCCTGGTTCAGCTATCGGAAACATTTGGCGGTGTTATTCCAGGTTTTGCCAAGTTTTATGCTTCCCCTTTTTTGCGCCCCTTTCATTTGGCCCGATTCCCCGCGAGTGTTGTTCCGGCGAATCAGCGATTGCCGGGCAGGAGGCGCTGGAAAAGTAAGATGCCATCGATGGCGGAGCGTACCCAATAATCCGCCTTTACATAATCACATACCTGTTCATCGAGCTGGCTGCCGCCGATGATGATGGGCGTATGACGACCTGTCTGCGCCTCGGCCTGGCGCAGAAGGGCGACGGTGCGGGCCATGGCCTCGAAGGAGGCGGTGATGAGCCCCGAGAGGCCGATCAGGTCGGGATTGAGTTCCGCGGCCCGGCTGACAAAGACCTCGGGCGGCACATCGACGCCAAGATCGTGAATCATGAATCCGTAGCAGGCCGAGAGGATGCTGATGATGTTCTTGCCTATGTCGTGGATGTCACCCTGCACTGTGCCCAGCAGGATCACCCCGGAGCCAGCACTCGATATCTGCGTTTCCACCACCGGCTCCACCAATTCCATGATCTCGCGGAAGATCTCGGCAGCCATGATCAGGGCTGCCAGATAATACTCGCCCTGCTCATAGCGATCACCGACCCGGCGCATGCCTTCCTGCGCGTCCACGATGATCTCGAGCGGATCGTCGCCCTGCTCCAGGCGGCGCTGCACCGCGGCCAGCACCTTGTCCTCTTCCAGGTCCAGCAATTGTTGTATGAAGATCTGTTGTGATTCTGTTTTGCTCATAACTGAAATCAGTCCTGTATCCCGACGGTAGTCGTAAAACGCAGGCGTTCGCTATGCGCGATAAACCATCCCCAGCTCAGGGGCCGGTCATCGAAATCATAGAAGATATGTTCAAGGATGAAGGCTGCCGCGGGCAACTGGATATGCAGTAATTCCGCCTCCTCCTCATTCATCAGCGCTGCATGGATGGCCAGATCGGCCCGTTTGACGATGGCGCTGCCGCTGCCGCTGAATAATCCGCTCAACGAGGTGATCTCCATCTCGGATTCGACGATGGGGCGCCGCGGATCATAGATGAGATACTCGCGATGGTAAAACGCGGGGGTGTCATCGATGCGGATGATACGGCGGATATAGATGACATTGTCGCCCACCGACACGTCCAGTTTACGGGCGGCCCTCTCGTGCGCGGAGACAATACGGGCGTCCAGCAGCTTGACGGAAGTGCTTCTTTCGTCGCTGAATAGATTCTGCAGTTCGACAAGATCGAACGCCGCCGTGCCCAGGCGCAGGCGTTTGACGAACGTGCCCCGGCCCTGCGCTGTGGCAACGACATCTTGATCGGCCAGCAGATTAATGGCGCGACGCACCGTCATCGGGCTGACGCCGTACATACGGCACAACTGTCCCTCTGAAGGGAGCTGATCACCGGGGCGAAAGGCGCCCGCTACGATCTGCGCCTTGAGGATATTGGCCAATTGCGAATAGGCCGGCTCGAATGAGTTGCGATCGATTGTGTTCGGTCTGGAATTCCTCCGATCCGAAGCTGTCATACTTGACTGAAGGCTCCTCTCGGTCACCTTATCAGACGACTGAAGTGTAAGGGGTAGTATATCATATGGGGAGGTGGTCACCGATATTTCGGCGTCGGTAGTGTTCCTGACCACCTCCCTGAGCGTGAACGACAGATGGCATTATCTCAGTATTTTCCGTATTCCTTGCCTGTGTCGATCATGGCGTGGATGTTTTCGGGCGTACTGTCATCGACGACAGCGCCGTTGGCGAGGATATAACCGCCATCTCCGGCCACCTCGTCAATCAGTCTCTTGACGTAATCAGAGACTTCCTGCGGGGTTCCCGCCTTGAGCAGCGATGCCGGTACGTTGCCACAAAAAGCGGCCCAGCCACCCAGCTTTTTCCTGACTTCCTTCATATCGGTTTGATCGAAACTCCAGACGGTATGACCGGCGGGGATATCGGGATCGGTGATGATATCCAGGCGCTGGTTGTAGCCGCCTTCGGCGAAGATATAGGGCACCAGGCCCCTTTCGATCAGGCCCAGGAGCACGGCCTTCAGGGTGGGCCAGTAGAATTTTTCGTAATCCTGGTTCGACATGAATCCGTCGGCGCCCTTGTGCAGGGGGATGAAGATCAGGGGATTGTTCTTGGCATTGGCGTTGCGTTCGGCCATCTCGATGGCGATGGGCACGAGTCTTTCCATGGCCGCGATCAATGTATTGGGCTGGCGGTACATATCGAGCATGATGCCGCGCGTGCCGCGCAGGGTATCGCCCAGGATATCGAACGGGGCCTTGGTAAAGCCGCCGACTGTGTCGGGGAGCCCCAGGCCGGCAACAGAGGCGCCGTCGATCGGCCC
>JAJRXO010000115.1 GCA_024276255.1 Chloroflexota bacterium
ACGGCTGATCTGGCGACCGCCCCGACCAGAGTACAAACGCCCCTCGCCATCGCCGATGGCGTGGAGTTACAGGAACGTATTGGACTGGTACCGATCCTGCGGGCCGGTCTGGGTATGGTGAATGGTATCTGGGAGCTCATGCCGCAGGCAGAGGTCTGGCACATTGGCCTGTATCGTGATGAGCGCACGCTGAAGCCCGTGGAGTACTACAATAAATTGCCCGTGGCGCCCACCGTTCAGGTTGTGCTGATCCTGGATCCCATGCTGGCCACAGGGGGCTCAGCCGTGGCTACGGTGGATATCCTCAAGCGCTGGGGGGCGCAGCGCATCAAGTTTGTGGGCATCATCGGCGCGCCTGAGGGCGTCGAGGCGCTGCAACAGGCGCATCCTGACGTGGACATTTATCTGGCGGCTCTGGATGATCATCTCACGTCCGAACCGCAGAAGCCTGGCGATCCGCCGGCCGGTTTTATTGTGCCCGGCCTGGGTGATGCCGGTGATCGTCAGTTCGGCACGGCCTGATCCCACCTCTCACAGGAGAGCACAATGAACCCTCGGCCTAGCTGGGATGAATATTTCATGGGCATTGCCTTGCAGGTGGCCCGACGCAGCACATGCAGCCGCGCGCATGTGGGCGCAGTCGTCGTTCGTGACAGGCGTATCCTGACCACCGGCTACAACGGGGCGCCTTCCGGCCTGCCCCATTGCGACGATGTGGGGCATTTGCTTGTGGATGGTCATTGTGTGCGCACCATCCATGCCGAACAAAACGCCATCGTGCAGGCTGGTTATCTGGGCGTATCGGTGCGGGGGAGCATCCTGTATGTGACACATCAGCCCTGCCTGACCTGCGCCAAGCTGATCATCAACGCCGGGATTCATCGCGTGGTGTATGCCGGCACCTATCCTGACAACCTCGCCCGGCAGTTCCTGGCCGAGGCAGGCGTGGGCTTGCAGCAACTGACCCTGCCCGAACATTTACTTTTCGATATCACCTATACCCCCGAAGAGGGGACGTAGGGTGACTGACTCTTTCCACACACCTTTCTTTCCCAACACACCACATTATCAAAGGAGACATATCATGGATCGTGATGCCGACATCAAAATGGCTGAACACGAGGTTTATCAACCGCCTGCCGATGTGGTTCAGCAAGCTCATATTCAGGATTACGAAGCTGTGTATCAAAAGGCGTTGGATGATCTGGAAGGGTTCTGGGCCGAACAGGCCGAGACGCTGGACTGGTTCCAACCCTGGGACAAGGTGCTTGACGAATCGAATGCGCCTTTTTACAAATGGTTCGTGGGCGCCAAGACCAATATCGTGTACAATGCCCTCGATCGCCATGTGAAAACCTGGCGACGTAATAAAATCGCCATGATCTGGGAGGGGGAGCCGGGCGACAAACGCACTTTTAGCTATTATCGTTTATGGCAGGAGGTCGGCCGTTTTGCCAATGTGCTGCGCAGCATGGGCGTGGGCAAAGGCGATACCGTCACCATCTACATGGGGCGTATTCCTGAGCTGGCCATCGCCATGCTGGCCTGCGCCAAGATCGGAGCGGTGCACAGCGTGGTATACGGTGGTTTCAGCGAGCAGGCCCTGGCCGATCGCATTCAGGATGCCCAGAGCCGGGTGTTGATCACGGCCGATGGCGCCTGGCTGCGCGGCAAGATCGTGGAGTTGAAGAAGACGGCGGATGAGGCTATCAAGCGTTCGCCGGTGGTCGAACATGTGATCGTGGTCAAACGCACCGGGCAGGATATCTACATGGAGCCCGGCCGCGATTATTGGTTGCACGATCTGCTGGCCCTGCCCATCGCCTCGCCCCTCTGCAACACCGAGGTCATGGATGCTGAAGATCCCCTGTTCATTCTCTATACCTCCGGCACGACCGGCAAGCCCAAGGGGATCATCCACACCCATGGCGGCTATCAGGTCTACACCAGTACCACCCTGAAGTGGGTTTTCGACATTAAAGAAGAAGATCGCTGGTGGTGTGCGGCAGATCCGGGATGGATTACCGGCCACAGCTACATTGTGTATGCGCC
>JAJRXO010000116.1 GCA_024276255.1 Chloroflexota bacterium
GCCATCCACTTCGGGCACGGCTGCCAGCACATCGGGCACCAGCATGGGATCGTTGATCGCCTTCCAGTCGCTGTTGGTGAGAGGCTTGCTGGGACGTTGGCGGCTGGCGCGATGGGGCTGATTGTCGGTAATGCGACCGGGGATCACGATAAGTAAATTGGAACCGGCGCTCTGAAGCTGTTCGGTAATCATTTTCTGCACGCCCTGTCCCACGCTCATCAGGGCAATCACGGCGCCCACACCGATGATGATGCCCAGCATGGTGAGGATCGATCGCAGTTTGTTGGCTGCCAGAGCGCGCAGGGCGATGCGCATGGATTCAACAAAACTCATGATGTTTCCTCCGCATTGGGTGACGATGGGGGAGGCGGCGTATCCGTGGCTCCACCATTGTGCACGAGATCCCGGGTGCGGCGGGTGTACGCACGTTCACCGGCAAGCCGCGGATTCTTCACAGAGCTGTCGCTAATCACCTTTCCATCCTGCAGGCGGATGATGCGCCGCGTGTGTTCGGCGATATCGGGCTCATGTGTGACGAAGATGATTGTAATGCCGCGAGATTCGTTCAGCTCCTGAAAAATCCGCATGATCTCTGCCCCGGATTTCGAATCGAGGTTCCCCGTGGGCTCGTCGGCCAGGATGATGCTGGGATTATTGACCAGGGCGCGGGCGATGGCCACCCGCTGCTGCTGTCCGCCTGACAGTTCATTGGGGTGATGATGCAGGCGATCGCCCAGTCCCACCATTTGCAAGGCAGCTTCGGCGCGCTGCCGGCGCTTGCTGGCGCCGGCGTAGATCAGCGGCAATTCCACATTGGCCAGGGCGCTGGTGCGCGGCAGAAGATTGAAATTCTGAAACACAAAGCCGATGCGCTGATTACGAATCTCGGCCAACTGATCGTCGTCCATGTGGCTCACGTCCTGACCTTCCAGCCAATAGGAACCGGCAGTGGGCACATCGAGGGCGCCCAGGATGTTCATCAGCGTGGACTTGCCGGAACCCGACGGCCCCATAATGGCCACGAGCTCGCCGCCACGCACCTGCAAGGAGACGCCGCGCAGGGCATGGACCTGGACTGTGCCCATCTGATACACCTTGGTGATGTCCTGGATTTTGATCACAGGGATTTCGTCCATGATCAACCTCCCAGGAACTGCTGACGCAGGATCTCACCGGTGTCGACGCGGCGAATGGCCAGCTGATCACCCACCTCCAGGCCGCTGAGAATCTGGCTGAATGACTCGTTGCGCAGGCCGATCTCCACATTGACACGGGTGGGAATGCCATCGACGATCTTTTCGACATAGGTGTCGCCTGTCTGCCGGTCGATGCGCATGACGCGATTGGGCAATACGATGACATCGCGGGCCTCATCGGTGGTAATGGCCACAGAGGCCGTCATGCCGGAACGCAGCGGCAGATCATTGGGGCCAAGATCCACGGTCACGCGATACGTGACCAGGGCTCCTCCCAGCACATCACCGGCGCCAGATATGGGCGCGATATTGCTGACCACGCCGCTCACCCTGGCATTGTTGAGGGCATCGATGGTGATCTCGGCGGGTTGCCCCACGGCCATTTGTCCGATGTCGATCTCGTCGATATTGAGTTGCACATGGAAGGCACCGGGGTTGGTGAGCACCATGGCAGGCAGGGCCGGATTGTAATTTTCATGAAGCCGCAAATTGATCAATCCCACCACCCCATCCATGGGTGCTTCCAGACGGGTGTTGGCCAGCGCCAGATCGGCCTGGGCGATGGCGATCTTCGCCTGATCGACCTGCGCTTGCAGGGCCTGTAGATCCGCATCGGAGATGCCCCTGCGCAGGCGTTGCAGGGCCGCCTCAGCCTGCACGACCGCGGTTTCGGCCTGTGCTATCTGCGAGAGCGCGGCCGCCTTCTGGCCGGCCGTAGGCGGAGCCAGTGTCACATCCACATTGGCCTTGGCCACCTCGTAGTCGATCGTGGCCTGCTGCAATTGCACGGCCTGCGGTAGCATGGCTGCGTTGGGCAGATTGGCGATCTGATCGTAGGCCTGTTGCGCTGTTTCCAGCAGCACGCGGGCGCGCTCCAGATTGGCTTCTGCCACGCGGCGCTGAGCCTCGCTTGGTCCGGCCAGCAAATCGGCATAGGCGGCTTTGGCGGCCTCGCGGGCGGCCTTTGCCGATTCGACGGCTGCTTCGGCAGCAGCAATATCCAGCGGATCAGGTGGTTGCAGGGCCTTTTGCATATTTGCTTCGGCCAGACGCAGGCTAATGTCGGCCTGATCCCGGGCCAGTTGCAGTTCGGTGGTGTCGAGGCGGGCCAGCACCTGACCTTTTTGCACTTTATCGCCTACCTCCACGTTGATCTCGGTGACGCGACCCGTACTCCGAAAGCTGAGATTGACCTGGGCCAGCGGTTCGATGGCGCCGATGGCCGTAACCTGAGCGGCGATATCCCCCTTGCCCACGGTGTAGATCTCATAATCGGGAGGCGGGGGTTCTTTTTCCTGGGCTGTTACCTGATAGCCAAACCACGAGAGGCCGGAGATGAGTACCAAAATGAGCAGAGCAACCAACTTACGCATAGAAATTTCCTTGATTATGTTTATTTGAGAGGGGCACGATCAAACTCAACGGCCCAGCGAGAACAGACCACTGGCAAAGGCCGGAAGCAGACGCAGGGCGATATTGATGATGGCATAAAGCACGGTAACCACGAGAGCACTGCTGTTGCCCAGGCGGGTCACCACCCGCA
>JAJRXO010000117.1 GCA_024276255.1 Chloroflexota bacterium
AGTGGTAATGCACCACGCCACAGAAGCAATTCAAGGAGCAAGATCCATGAATGTACGATCACAAGTTTCCATGGTCTTTCATCTCGACAAGTGCATCGGCTGCCACACATGCAGCATCGCCTGCAAGAATATCTGGACCGACCGCAAGGGCGCCGAGTACATGTGGTGGAACAACGTGGAGACGAAGCCGGGAACCGGCTATCCCACGTTGTGGGAAGACCAGGACAAGTATAAGGGCGGCTGGGAGAAAGACAAGGACGGCGTCAAGCTGAAGCTGCAGGGCAAGCTGGGCGCGCTGGCCAACATCTTCTTTAATCCCGTGCTGCCCACGGTCGATGATTACTACGAACCCTGGACCTATCGCTACGAGGACCTGTTCAATGCCCCCGAGGGGGACGATCAACCCACGGCCCGGCCCATCTCCATGATCAGCGGCAAGCCCATGGACATCGAGGCCGGCCCCAACTGGGATGATGATCTGAGCGGGTCGCCCATCTACGCGGCCAACGATCCCAACTTCGCGGACATCACCGAGGAAGAGCGGCAGATGCTGTTCGAGATCGAGCGGCTGGTCTTCTTCTACCTGCCGCGCATCTGCAACCACTGCTTGAATGCGGGCTGTGTTGCGGCCTGCCCTGCCGGCGCGATCTACAAGCGCGGCGAAGACGGCATCGTGCTGGTCAGCCAGGACAAGTGCCGGGCCTGGCGCATGTGCATCTCCGGCTGCCCCTACAAGAAGGTTTACTTCAACTGGTCCACGGGCAAGTCCGAGAAATGTATCTTGTGCTATCCCCGCCTGGAAACGGGCCAGGCGCCTGCCTGCTTCCATTCCTGTGTGGGGCGCATCCGCTACCTGGGCGTGCTGCTCTACGACGCGGACCGTATTCCCGAGGTGGCGGCCAGCCCCGATGATCAGCTCGTCGAGGCCCAGCGCCAGATCATCCTCGATCCCAATGATCCTGAGGTCGTGGCTGCGGCCCGCAAGAGCGGCGTCAGCGACGCCATGATCGAGGCGGCGCAGAAGTCGCCCGTGTACAAATTCGTCAAGGAATGGCAGCTGGCCCTGCCCCTGCATGCCGAATTCCGCACCCTGCCCATGCTGTTCTATGTGCCGCCCATGCTGCCGGTGATGGCTGCGGAACAGCGCAGCGGCGCCTACCGCCTGGCCACCGACTTCTTCAGCTCGCTGGAAAACGCCCGCGTGCCCATCCGCTATATGGCCCGACTTTTCTCGGCAGGCAACGTGGCGGAGGTGACGGCGGTCTACAAGAAGCTGATCGCGGTGCGCGTGCATCGTCGGGCGGTGGCAGTGGGAGACATCTCCGAGGAGGATGCGGCAAAGGCCCTGGCCGAGGGCGCCCTCGACGCCGAGGAGGCGGACGCCATCTACCGGCTGACAGCCCTGCCCACCTTTGAGGATCGCTTTGTGATTCCGCCCATGGCCCGCGAGATGGCCATCGAGGCCACCACGGATCCCTTCCAGCACAAGCCCGACGCCGGTTTCGGCTACCGTCAGCCGCCGCAGAGGGGGTGGTGAGATGACGCCGACTCCCACTGTGCGCCGGGCGTTGTCCCTGCTGGCAGATATGCTGAATTATCCCACGCCGGGATTGGCTGAGCGGGCGCTCATCTGTGCTGAGGCGCTGGCCCCGCTGGATGCAGAGGCTGCCGAACACGTGAGGACCTTTGCTGCCTGGGCGGCGGAGGCGCCGCGCGGGCGGCAGGAGGAGGTCTTCACCCGAACGTTCGATCTGCAGGCGACCTGTTTTCCCTATGTGAGCTATCACCTTTTCGGCGAGAGTTATAAGCGGGGCGGCTTCCTGGCCCGGCTGAACGAGGAATATCAACGCCGCGGTTTTTCGGTTAGCGGCGAACTACCCGATCATCTGGCCGTGCTGTTGCGCTTTCTGGCCGAAGCCGAGGAGGACGAGGTCACGCAGGATCTGCGGGATTTCTGCCTGGCGCCCGCGCTGGAGCGGATGAAGCAGGCCTTTGGCAAGAAGCCTGGCCCCTACCAGCACATCATCCTGGCTCTGGCTCGGCTGTTCCCGCCCGTGGCCGTTGGCGCGGGTCCGGCGGAGTGGGGCGACGTCAGCCCGCTGCCCCTGAACCAGGCGGCCGGAAACCGGGAGACGGCTACGCCGACGGGCGCCAATGGATGTGGCCCGGATTGCGCTCACCTCAACCTTTCATAAGGAGTAAGGACTATGTTTGATACGGCGCTTTACGTGGTGTTTCCCTACGTTGCCGTCATCCTGGCGGTGATCGTGGGCCTGTACCGCTACTTTACCAATCGTTTTTCCTTTTCCAGCCTTTCCACGCAATTCCTGGAAGACCGCGAGTTGTTCTGGGGCTCTGTGCCCTGGCATTACGGCATCTCTTTCATTCTCCTGGCTCACCTGCTGGCGGCGCTCTTTCCCGCGGCCTGGGGCGCGGTCCTGGGTTCCACGGCGCGGCTGTACGTGATGGAGGTCACGGGATGGGGGCTGGCGTTGCTGACAATCGCAGGCGTGCTGATCTTCATTCTGCGACGGCTGAGCAGCCCGCGTTTGCTGGCGGTGACTACCTGGGTCGACTGGCTGTTGCTGGCCACTTTGTTAACGCAGGTGGTGCTGGGCCTGTGGGTGGCCCTGTTCTATCGCTGGGGAGGGCTGTGGTATGTGCACATGGTCGTGCCCTGGCTGGTTTCGCTGTTCACGCTCCATCCTCATCCTGAATACGTCTCTGTCCTGCCCCTGGTGGTCAGGCTGCATATCCTGACTGGCACCTTTATCATCGCTCTGTTTCCCTTCACTCGATTGGTCCACGTCTTCACTTTTCCACTTACCTACTTGTGGCGACCCTACCAGGTGGTGATCTGGTATCGACGCCGCACCCAGGGAGCATCCTAGTTTCAGGAGGTCTTATGGCTAACTATCGTTTAAAGGGCAGCCCCATGGAGGGGTTGTTCGGCGCCACGCTTGGTTTCTTCATTGGCTTCGCGGCGGTATCGCTCTACGGCCCGACCGCGCACAAGTTCAACGAGGTCATGAATCTGAGCCCGGTGTTGGTGGGGCTGCTGGTGGCGATGCCGATGCTTTCGGGCTCGCTGCTGCGTATTCCCTTCTCGGCCTGGGTGGATACCACCGGCGGCCGCAAACCGTTCCTCATCCTGCTCACGCTTTCTATTGTGGGCATGGCCGGCATCACGGTCCTGCTCTACACACTTTATCCCGACCGGCTGACGGCGGGTTATTATCCGCTGGTGTTGGTGCTGGGATTGCTCAGCGGCTGCGGCATCGCCACCTTCTCTGTGGGAATATCGCAGGTGGCGTACTGGTTCCCCCAGTCGCGACAGGGCTGGGCGCTGGGCACCTACGCCGGCATCGGCAATATCGCTCCGGGCATGTTCGCCTTCCTGTTGCCACTGGCCCTGGGCACGTGGGGGCTTTCCGGCTCCTACCTGGCCTGGTTGGTCTTCCTGATCGGGGGCACGGGGCTGTATTGGCTTAGCGGCCGCAACGCCTGGTTCTTCCAGCTACGGGAGCAGGGCGTTTCGGAGGAGGAGTCGCGCAGTGTGGCCCAGGAGCAAGGCCAGGAACTGTTTCCGGCCGGGAGTTTGATCGACAGCCTGAAGATCTCGGCCAAAGTCTGGAAGAATTGGGTGCTGGTCATCCTCTACTTCACCTCGTTTGGCGGTTTCATTGCCCTTACCGCCTGGCTACCCACGTACTGGAAGACGTTTTTCTCGGTGAGTGCAGTGACGGCGGGATCGCTGACGGCCCTGTACTCCATCCTCACGTCCGTGGTACGGGTGGCGGGCGGATCTGTCTCCGACCGCATCGGGGGTGAAAACGCGGCCATCATGGCCTTTATCATCACCCTGGTGGGGGCGCTGGGCATGATGGTCTCCCACAGCTATGGTCTGTCGGTAGCCAGTGAAGTGATCATGGCCATAGGCATGGGCGTGGCCAACGCGGCCGTCTTCAAGTTGGTTCCCCAGGAAGTGCCGGAAGCGGTGGGCGGCGCTGCCGGCTGGGTCGGCGGCCTGGGGGCGTTCGGCGGGTTTGCCATCCCGCCGATTATGGGCGCGTTCGTACGCAGCCAGGGCGCAAGCGGTTATGCCACCGGTTTCGTGGTTTTCGTGGGCCTGGCTATCATCACCACCGCGCTTTCCTACCTGTTGAAACGCACACACCATCCGACCGTCGAAGCGGCAGCTGCACAAACAGCTTCCTGATATCCAGGGAACTTCTCGTATTTCGTATCTCGTATCTCGTATTTCGTGTTCCGTATCTCGTATTTCGTGTTGCGTATTGTGTAAGGGCGTTACGCACTACGAGATACGGAATACGTAACACGGAAAACGCACTTTGGCAACTTGCGCCAGGTTGGTCTAAACTATTTTCATTGGCATCGGCGAACCGCTGTTCGTAAAGCCAGCTTAGTATTCGGGCTGATGCCCATAAGGAGCAAGATCATGTTAAACCGTTACGCTTTATTCACACTTTTATTCGTTCTGGTGCTGGTGCTTGCGGCCTGCGGGGGCAAAAGCGCGCCGTCCAATGGTGGGGCGAGCGATCCCGTGGCTGCTGGCGAGCAGCTCTTCAATGAGTCGAGTCTTGCCGGCAATCCGGGCTGCATTACCTGTCACTCCCTGAAACCCGGCGAGGTCAAGGTGGGGCCATCCATGGCCGGCATTGCCACCGACGCGGCCGAAGAGGCTGCCAGTGAGGGCATGAGCACGGAAGAGATGCTGAAGGAGATGATCGTGGACCCCAACGCCGAGATCGCCGGCGGATTCCAGGCGAA
>JAJRXO010000118.1 GCA_024276255.1 Chloroflexota bacterium
CCACAGGCTTCACCCTGCTCTACAGCATTGATATCACCGCTGATTATCGCTTCAATCAATGCCTCGTCCAGAGCGCGGGCCTGTTCATAATGATAAAAATGACTGAGGTCAGAACTGATTACCAGGCGCATGAGAGGATCCGTTGTCACCACAAAGGCCAGGGTTTCGGCGATGGGTTCGGGCGGAGCATGGCCCAGCAGCAAAGGGGCCAATCTACATCCACCCTCACAGCGCACCTGCAGAAACGGCAGCTGTACTTCCAGGCTGTGTTCTGGCACATGCGCTGCCCGCTGCCAACGGAAATGGCGATCCTGGGCCGCCAGCGTGGCCAGTAGAGTTCGTTCCACCGGCAACTGCCCCAGGGGCGTCTCAAACGCATCATAATCAGCCATGGCCACGCCTTCGACCGGCACATAATGCGCCGGTCCCAACAGCAACACGCGATGTTCTGTACCCGGCTGGATGTCCAGGGCCCGATAACTGTATCCAGCGACAGGGCCCGAATAGATGTAGCCCGCGTGCGGGGCGATTACTGCCCGTACACGCCCCGGCGGCAGGGTCGGCACCTGCGCTTGCTGCATGTAGGTCTGAACACTGTGGCGCAGGGTCGTGTCCTCTGCCGGATAAAATGCCCCGGCCACCGCGGGCCGGCGAACATGGCTGGCCTCGGCGGGTGGCTGTGAAAATAATGAACGAACCATAACTAATCTCCCGCATCCGCTCAGGGGATGACCAGAACAGGGGTGCGTGCCGCGTTCAGAACTTGTTGGCTGACAGTGCCTAAAAACAGCTCCGAGCTGTTGGCTGGCGCCCGACTGCCCAGGATGATCAAATCGGCCTGAACACGTTGCGCTTCCTGCAAAATCACCTCCGCTGCCGGCCCTTCCAGCGCTTCACCACTGGCGTCGATACCCGTTTCAGCCAGATAACGCCTGGCATCTTCGACCACTCCGTTGGCCACATGATGATACTCTGCAATTAAGGTATCGTAGCCTTCTATGGCTGCGTAATGATATGGCAGTTGGTAAGCATGCACGATGTGCACGGCCGTATGTTCGGATTTGCCAAAGTGCATCACATACAGGAGCAATTTCTCGGTGGCAGCCGAACCATCAATGGCACAAAGCACAGTTTTGAACATACGCAGTCACCAGTACGGGTAAAAACGAAAGCACAGCACGCTCAGTCGAGAGCTGGGTGATTTCGTGTCAGATTTCTCCTAATGATTATAGTGCTCCCGGCCTCTGCTGGCAAGATCGTCACCGCTGTCAGGTATAAACTAAAAATCTTTCGCATTTTCTTACAGGTTCACAGCTTGGGAAACGGTACTTACTGCGTGTTATAATGCATCCACAGTTTTTTGGATTGATTGCCAGGCAAAGGGTGGCCAGCTTCTCCTTTAAGCCCATCCTGTTGAAGCTATAACATCAAAATCTCTGATAACGCCCATGGCGGCGAGAATCTATTCCATAGGGAGCAGTTACATGACATTGCAAGACAAGTTTGGCGCCAAAACCACATTCGAGACCGGCAGCGGTCAGGCAGTAATGTATCGC
This sequence comes from Chloroflexota bacterium, assembly GCA_024276255.1. Taxonomy (GTDB): domain Bacteria; phylum Chloroflexota; class Anaerolineae; order J102; family J102; genus JAADGC01. Next base: position 1,557 of record JAJRXO010000118.1, read on the forward strand.
CTGGAAGCATTGGCAGAACAGGGAATCGCTGACATCTCGCGATTGCCCTATTCCATCAAAGTGTTGCTGGAAGCGGCCTTGCGTCAGTACGACGGCTTCGAGATCACCGAAGACGACGTCATCGCCCTAGCCAATTGGCAACCCCGGGTCGCAGAACGCAAAGAAATGCCCTTCAAGCCGGCGCGGGTTGTGATGCAGGATTTCACCGGCGTGCCCGCCGTAGTCGATCTTGCCGCCCTGCGCAGCCAGATGGCCCGCCTGGGGGGCGACCCCGCCCGCATCAATCCCCAGATCCCGGTGGATATGGTCATCGACCATTCCGTGCAGGTTGATCAGTTCGGATCGTTGTTTGCCCGCTTCTACAATGCCGAACGCGAGTTTCAGCGCAATCGCGAACGCTACGAATTCCTGAAATGGGGCAGCACCGCCTTCGATAACTTCCGCGTAGTGCCACCGGCTACCGGCATCGTGCACCAGGTCAATCTCGAATATCTGGCCAGGGTAGTACAAAAACGACAGATCAATGGCGAAACCGTGGTCTATCCTGACAGCCTGGTGGGCACCGACAGCCACACCACCATGATCGACGGCCTGGGCGTGGTCGGCTGGGGTGTGGGGGGCATTGAGGCCGAGGCCGTGATTTTGGGTCAGCCCATCTTCATGCTTACCCCCGATGTGGTTGGCTTCAAACTGACGGGCGAATTGCCCGAGGGCGCTACCGCCACCGATCTCGTGCTCACCATCACCGAAATGCTGCGCAAGCACGGTGTAGTGGGGAAATTCGTGGAATTCTTCGGCCCGGGCGTCAGCCGGCTTAGCCTGGCAGACCGCGCCACCATCGCCAATATGAGCCCCGAATACGGCGCCACCATGGGTTTCTTCCCGGTGGATGAAGAAACGTTGCGCTACCTGATCAGCACCGGCCGCAGCGAGGAATTGGTGGAACTGGTCGATCGC
>JAJRXO010000119.1 GCA_024276255.1 Chloroflexota bacterium
AGCCGTGAAATACAGCAAAGAACGGCAGGCTTTCGGCGCCCCCATTGCCGACCTGCAGGCCATCCAGTTCAAGATCGCCGACATGGCCACCATGATCGATGCCGCCCGCTGGACGGTCTACCGGGCTGCCTGGCTGAAAGATCAGGGGCTGCCCTACGCCCGCATCGCGGCTCAGGCCAAGCTTTTTGCCACCGAGATGGCCGACAAGGTCTGCTTCGAGGCCATCCAGATTCACGGCGGTTACGGCTACAGCGCCGAATTCCCGGTGGAGCGCATCTATCGCGACAATCGCCTCATGCTCATCGGCGAGGGCACCAGCGAGATCAATCGCATGGTGATTGCGCGGAATGTGCTAAAAACACACTAGCCGCGCGTGTTTCGTATCCCGTACTGCGTAAACCGTCTTGCATTGTTCCGCATCTTGCCCAGCAAAGCGTCAGGCATGAGTTCCGAAACACGCAATACGCAACACGCAACACGTGCCTCGTATTGCGCCCGACCATCTTGGAACCCGGTAAACCTGGAAACCAGTACACCGGGGAGCTATAGCGCTGTTAGGACTAGACCTGGTTTTCCGGTTTCCTGGTCTAGCGGTCTACCTTTCCCGATTTAGTTTTTCGAAGCGTCCGTGCTTGCTGCGCGGCGTAATTGAATTCGCATGGGCATGCCGTCACGCGGGCGCAGGCTGGCCACGGCCTCGGGCACAGGCCGGAAAGCCGGCTGTAACGTGGGATAGAATCGCTGGGCCAACGTGGCCAGCACCAATTGTGCTTCCAGCATGGCGAATTTCTCACCCAGGCACACGCGCTGGCCGCCGCCAAAGGGAAAGTAGGCGTATTTGGGCCGTGCTGCCACCCGTTCCGGCGTAAAACGTTCGGGATCGAAGGCTTCGGGGTTGGCCCAGAATTCGGGATGGCGATGCGTGAGATAGGGGCAGACCAGCACCATGGATCCGGCGGGGATCACGTAACCGTCCAGTACATCTTCGTCTTTGGCATCGCGTACATAGCCCCACACCGGCGGATACAGGCGCAGTGTTTCTTCGATGACCATGCATGTATACGGCAGATTGGGCAGGTCGGCCACGGTGGGCAGGCGTCCGCCCAGCACGTTATCCAGCTCGGCGTGCAGCTTGCGCGTCACCAGGGGATGGATCGATAGCAAATACCAGGCCCAGGTCAGCGCCTGGGCAGTGGTCTCATGACCGGCAAAGAAGATCGTCAGCACCTCATGCCGCAATTGATCGGCATCCATGCTGGCGCCCGTCTCCTCGTCGCGGGCATTGAGCAGGATGGAAAGCAGGTCTTGGCGTTCGCCCGCTTGTTGTCGGCGCTGGGCGATGATCTCGTCCATGAAATGATTGACGGTTTCCCTGGCCTTCAGCACCCGGCGATTTTGCGGAGTGGGAATGGCCAGCGGTATATCGATGATGGACATGGACCGCTCACCAACAAAGCGCAGCATCAGCGTAAACGCTTTTGCCGCTTCTTTGGCTTCGGCTCCCACATCAAAGCCGAACATGGTGCGGCCGATGATGTTCATGGCCAGGCGCATCATTTCCTCGTTGACGTCAATGATCTGGCCGCTTTCGGCGACCTGCTGCCAGCGTTCGGCCGTCTTGTTGATTGCTCTCAGCATGTCGGTGGCGAATTGCTGCACGCCGCGCGGGGTGAATGGCGGTTGCATCAAACGACGTTGCCGTTTCCACAGCGGCCCCTCGCTGGTAAACAGGCCCTGTCCCAAAAAGAGCCGCAGCTTGTTGTAGCCCTGGCCTTTGGGATAATTATCCACATGCTTTACCAACACATGATGCACGTGTTCGGGGCGGATCAGAAGATGGAAGGGCAGGGGACCCATTTGCAGTCGCATCACGTCGCCGTACTGCTGCCAGGCCTGGGCGAAGTATTGCAGGCGGTCCATTCGCCGTGACGCCAGCAGATTGCCCAGCACGGGGCTACCCGGCGGGCCTGGCGCTGCGACCGGCGGCATGTGGGCGGGCGTATTAAGATTTTCAGAAAGCATATGCGTAGAACCTCGTTTGTAATGGAGATGGAAAGATAAGTGCAGAACCTTGGGCACAAACGATGCTCTACCCTGGGGTCGCCCCACTGATCATGCATTGTACGATATCATGGCTCCCTGAGCAAGCTCCCCAGACCCAAAGCAACAATTTCAAATATAAGAATTCCGGCGCACCTGGGTGAGCAATTTCTACCAGATCAGCGGTTGCACCACGGCTATTGGGCCATATGCGTTTGCGAGTCGTGCGGTTGGCGGCTGGAAATTCCTCGCCCTGACTACGGCAACCAACCGCTGCCCTGCTAAATGTGGAATTGCTGCACCCAAAGGGTGTGTCCCAGGCATTTGCAGCGGATGGCAGCAATCCGGGCCTTCAGCACATCCGTGATACACCAGACGCTTGTTCTTGGGCTCTGCAACCGCACATGTATTTACGTTTGCTCCGCCAAAAGTGCTATCATTGCTTCATCTCATCCCGGAAGCACACGCATGCTGCAATATCTATGGATTGGACTCGGCGGCTTTTTGGGCGCCAACAGTCGCTATATCTTGCAACAATGGGCGGCTCAGCGCTGGGGAACCATGTTTCCCTACGGCACCCTGCTGGCCAATGTGGGAGGGAGCTTCATCATTGCCCTCTTTCTCACCCTGGCTACTGGGCGATTTTCTGTTTCACCCCACACGCGACTATTGATCGCCGTGGGCTTTTTGGGCGGTTTTACCACATTTTCTTCCTATGCCTTCGAGACCGTCTCCCTGCTGGGACAGAGCGGCTGGGGCGCGGCGGCCCTGAACTTCGTGGCAAATAATCTCTTGGGACTCGTCGGCGTGATCGCCGGTGTGTTCCTTGCGCAATGGTTGCAATCCGGAGGTTCCTGATGGAAATTGTTGGCCAGGCACAACATGTCCGCATCTACATTGGTGAAAGCGATCGATGGCAGGGCAAGCCCTTGTATCTCGCCATCCTGGAGCACCTGAAAAAGGAAAACTGCGCCGGAGCGACCGTCACACGGGCGCTGGCCGGTTTTGGCGCCCACAGTCGTATTCGCACCGCCAGCATCGTCGCCCTCTCCAGCGATCTGCCCCTGATTATCGACTGGATTGACAATCCTGCCCGCGTACAGCGCGTCATGCCCGACCTGAGGGCCATGGTGGTAGAGGGGCTGATTACAGTGCAGGATGTGCAGGTGGTGGCATACAGCCACCGCGCCCTGCGCGAACTTCCCGCGGCCGCCCCCGTACACGACATCATGAGCCGTGAAGTGCATGCCGTGCACCCGGAAACACCCCTGGTCACTGCCGTGGAATGGCTGCGCGACAAGGTGTATCGGGCCTTGCCCGTCGTTGACGCGGATCAACGCGTGGTCGGCATTCTTACAGATGGCGATTTACTGAAACGGGCGAATTTGCCCGCGATCTCCGCCCAGAAAGGACTCAGCCGGGCCGAGGTGCGTGACGCTATGCTCTCGATCCATCAGGCGGGTTTCACGGTGGCTCAGGCCATGACTCCCGACCCCATCACGGTTACTCCTCACACCACCGTAGCCCAGGCCGTACAGCTCATGGTGCAGCATGACGTCAAACGCCTGCCGGTGGTGGATGACGACGGGCGCCTGCTGGGCATGGTCAGTCGCGTGAATGTGTTGCGGGCCCTGGCCGAGCCGCCAGTGGCTGAGAGCCGCGGCCAGGCTGCAACTGCCGTGCCGGCGACCAGCGTAGACGCCGTAATGATGCGCGATGTGCCGGCAGTATCGGCCGATGCGCCGCTGTCTGAGGTGGTTGAAGCCGTGGTCACCTATGCCCGCCGGCGGGTCGTGGTGATCGACGAACAGCGTCATGTACTGGGTATCATCACCGACGGCGATCTAATCGAACGCGCAACCCAGGCCGAGCGCCCCGGCATCGTGCAGAGCATCCTGGGGCGACAGCCGGTGAGCCGCAGCCACCATATTCATCTCAGCCAGCGTAGCGCCGCCGAGGTCATGAGCAGCCCGGTTGTCACCGTGCGGGCCGAGGCCTCGCTGATGGACGCCCTGCAGTTGCTTTTGCAACACGGCGTCAAGCGTCTGCCCGTCGTCGATGCCCAGGATCGGCTGGTGGGATTGGTGGGGCGCTGGGGGATATTGCAGGCGCTGGGGCCGATCGGCGACGAAGCATGATTTCCATTGTGCCTATCCAGGTATCCTCTTTCTGATTTTCATAGATTCAGCGAACAAAGACCGTTTGTAGCCCCGGAACCCCGTAAACCGGAAAACCGGGATGACGTCACCCCGACCGGCCCGGTTTACGGGTCTACAGACCTACCGGTTTACTTGTTTACTTATCTACCTATCACCTCACCTTGCCTACCTTCAGAAAACACAGCTTCACCGTCACTCGCCAGGACGGGCTCTGGGATTTTCCCGGCCCCAGGTGGCGTTCAAATAACACACCACGCCCGCTGCCACGCCGCGGGCGACTGTATCTGCCCCTTCTGTCAGCAATGATTGATCGCCGCCCAGAAAACCGATTTCAATAATAGCGGCCGGCGTGCTGTCGGCAATGCGCTGAAAGGCATGATAGCCGAACATGTCGCTTGTTTCGGTTGTGGGATGAATACGCAGGCCTGTTTCCTGGCCATAACTGTCTTCCAGGCACGTGCGCAAACGCTCATCCTTCTGGCGAATGATGCTTTCTTCGGGGCTGGCCACCTTGAAACCGCTCAGGGCCACACAGGAATCCACATGAATGGAGACCAACGCATAGGCTTGCAGGCCCTCCAGGGCTGAGTCATATTCATCCAGGATCTGTACGCGGATGCCCGCTTCGGTCAGTAAACGCGCCGTACGCTGGGCGACATCTTCAGTTACCGTCACTTCCATCAGGCCATCATCACAGATGGCTCCCGTATCGAACCCCCGATGCCCGGCGATCAGCGCCACGTAGGGCATGGCTTTCTGCGGCGC
>JAJRXO010000120.1 GCA_024276255.1 Chloroflexota bacterium
CTGGGCGCGATGGGGGCATGTGTCGCGTCGCGTCTAGCCCGATCCGTGATCGGGCGGGTTAACGTTATTTTCGAAGCAGGAGGTGGGCAGCTCCAGCATACGCTGTTCTGCCTGTTATGATAGCGGCCAACCGGCGCTTTCACCTGGCCTGCCGTGGGTGTATAGTGGAGGTAAATCGCTCACGAACGCAACACACGGAGGCCCTATATGTTCAAAGACCCTGTATGTGGAAAACGAATGAATTCCGGCAAAGCCCATATCATCATCGAATATGAACATGTGGCCTATTACCTCTGTTGTCCCAAATGCCAGGCCGAGTTTGAACGCGCACCCCAACGCTATGCCCGACCCGAACTGGGTAGAAAGATCAAAGGCAAAAGCCACTCATCATATCATCGATAATCACAATAACAATGAGAATCCCTTGTAAAAACCGTCGGTATCTGATTTCCTTGGCGGTCTGGGAGCAGTTTGCTCTGAGCCGGATTCATAATCCGGCGGGTAAGCCAGACCTATTTTCAGAACATTCACCATTCAGGAGTAACAATGATCAATCATAAAATCCGCGTGGCCGTGAACGGCTACGGCGTCATTGGCAAACGGGTGGCTGCTGCCGTGCAGCTGCAGCCCGACATGGAATTGGTGGGGGTGGGAGATGTGGTAAGCGACTACCGCGTGAAAACAGCTGCGATCCTGGGCCTGCCCATCTACGCCTCGCTGCCGGATAAGGTCGATGAAATGAAGGCCGCCGGCATCCCGGTGGCGGGTACGCTCGATGACCTGCTGGCGCAGGTCGATGTGGTGGTGGATTGCACCCCCAAAGGCATTGGCGCCCGCAACCTGGAACGCTATCGCGCCCTCGGCGTCAAGGCCCTGTACCAGGGCGGTGAGTCACACAGCCTGACCAGGCATTCCTTTGTGGCCCAGGCCAACTATGAGACGGCGTTGGGCCGCGATGCCACCCGCATTGTCTCATGCAACACCACCAGCACGGTGCGCACCTTGCTGGCATTGCGTGATGCCGGTTTGTTGAAGAAGGCGCGAGGCGTGTTAATGCGCCGGGCCACCGATCCCTGGGAATCGGACCACAGCGGCATCATGAATACCATCGTGCCGGAACCGCACATCCCCAGCCATCAGGGCCCGGACGCGCAAACAGTGGCGCCGGACCTGGACGTAGTCACGATCGCGGCCAAAGCCGCCCACACCCAGACGCACAATCATTACTGGATCGTGGAAATGACGCGCAAGGCGAGCCGCGAGGAGGTGCTGGACGCGTTCCGGGCAGCCCCGCGCATCGCCTTCATCCGCATGAGCGATGGCGTGGTGGCCCTGAACAGCACCATCGAACTGATGAAAGACCTGGGACGGCCGCGCGGCGATATGTGGGAAGTGGCCCTGTGGGAAGACGTGCTCACGGTGCAGGGCAAAGAGCTGTACTACACCTACCAGGTTTATAACGAGGCCATCGTGGTGCCGGAAAACATCGACGCCATTCGCGCCCTGACCGGCGCGGTGACCGACGGGCGTGAATCCATCCGCATCACCGACGAAGCATTGGGAATGCGAGATGATTTTCTTGCCCCACGTCAATGATTGAAAGCAGAACCTTGCCACAGACCCTTCAGCAAAGCACAACAGCAACACAAAAAGGCCTCCCCGCAGGAGACGTGAGCAAGCTGACCCTGGTCATGTTCCTGTGGGCTATCTGTTTTCCGCTGATCGCTGCCGGCCTGCCCCTGGCGCCGCCGCTCACCTTTGCCACACTGCGCTCCTTTGTGGCCGGCGCGGCATTGCTCCTGCTGGGCTGGGGCATGCGTCGCCCCTGGCCACGGGGGTGGGCCGTATGGCTGACCCTGGCCGGCGTCGGTGTGAGCATGACCAGTATGGGCTTCGCCGGCATGTTTCTGGCTGGCGGACTGGTGAGCCCGGGGCTGGCCACCGTGTTGGCGAATATCCAGCCGTTGATCGCGGCTGTGCTGGCCGGCATCGTGCTGGGAGAGAGGCTGGGGCCACGGCGGCGTATGGGACTTGCCCTGGGCTTCGGCGGTATCGTCATGGTCGCCCTGCCGGGCTTTGGCAGCGGCGCCAACAGCAGCCCCTCCGGGATCGGCTTTATCCTCCTGGGCGCCGTGGGCGTGGCCGCGGGCAACGTCCTGCTCAAGCGGCTGACGGGGCAGGTGGATGTGCTGATGGCGACCGGATGGCAGTTTGTATTGGGGGGCATCCCCCTGTTTTTGGCGGCGCAGTGGTTCGAATCGCCAGCCCAGATCGAGTGGGGCGTCCCCTTCGTGGCCATCCTGCTGGCGCTCAGCCTGCTGGGCACCTCCCTGGCCTTTGTCCTGTGGTTCTCACTGTTGCACCGCAGCGAATTGACGCGTCTGAACACGTTCGTCTTCCTGACGCCCGCCTTTGCCCTGGTTCTCGGTGCTGTCTTTTTCGGGGAAAGCCTGGGGTGGCTGGAGGCGAGTGGCATCATCTTGATACTGGGTGGTATACTACAGGTAAGTCGTCAGAGACCGCCCATCCCTAATCATAGCTAACCAGTCATCGCCAGTTTCATCGTTGGGGAGACGGGGTTGTTGCTCTTGTTTTGCATGGCTTCGTGGTCAAACCGGCATGGAGTGCATGAAAAATAATGACCTGAGGACGCTGGAAGGACTTTTGCATGGTATGGTGCATGCATCGGTACAGTTTACCCCACACACTCAGGAGAATCTCCATGAATCGGGCTACTTTCTTGACAAAAAAACGAGTCTCCTTTTACGTTGTACTTTGCATCCTGCTGGCACTGACGCTTTTTGGCTCATCGCGCGTGCGGGCCGAACGCGCTCAGCGCCCCGCGGCCACCACGGTGGAAGGCGTTGTTTCCGGCGACACTTACGTCGCTGAAGGCGTTCCCTCGACGAACTACGGACACGACGCCTCCCTGAACATCGGGCACGATGAGTTTCTGCAGGAATCCTATGCTCTGGTGAAATTCGATCTGCCCGTGATTCCCTTCGGCTCCGTCATCGACCACGCCGAGATCCAATTGTATTTAACGGCCCGCAACGGCTCGGCCACGCAAAACCTCCTGGCCTATCAGCTCATATCCGGTTGGAGCGAAAATGCGGTAACCTGGTCGAGCAGACCTGCCCAGAGCCAGTTGGTGGCCAGCACGTCGGTGGGCACATTGACGAACCGGTATTACGTTTGGGATATCACCTATCTGGCGCAGAAGTGGTATGCGGGCCAGGCCGTGAATTATGGCATCGCTGTGCGCAAACGAAAGGTGGATACCGATGTTTTCTTTTTTGACAGCAAGGAGACATGGCACGATCCCAAGCTGATCGTTTCCTATACCGCGCCCACCAGCACCCCCACACGCACCCCCACCTCCACCCGTACGCCCACCCATACACTCACGCCCACTCCCACTCGCGTCCCCACCGGAACGCAACTGCCCACGCATACGCCCACCAGAACGCTCTTTCCCACCGACACACCCACCCCAACCCCCACACCCACGTCAACGCCGGTCCCCACGCCCACGCCCGGACCCGGCTATGTCAGGGGCGAAGTATGGCATGATATCGACCGGGATCGTCATTGGGACCCCGGAGAACCAGGGATTGCCAATGTACAAATGGTCTTGAGCGTTGATCGGGTAGTACGGAGGCAGACACTCAGCGCCGCAGATGGTAGTTACGCCTTCAGAGACCTTCCGCCGGGTCGTTACGAAGTCAATTACGACCAGGGGAGCCTCCCGGCGGGATATGAGCCAACGGGCCTTTCCTGGGTCATGTTATGGGTCGATAATCTCAGCAACTGGGATGCAGCCAATTTCGGATTCGCGGCCATGCCCACGCCCGTTCCGCCCCCTCCCGTCACCACAGACCTCTATTACGAGAACCACTACGAAGTGATTCAGTCGAATGTGGGGGCGCAGAAGATCGCCGGAAAACGCACTGTTGTGCGGGTGTATGTGGGCGTGCGAAACAGTTCCTTACCCGTCAACGGCGTGACCGGCCGGCTCATCCGCCTGGGCGTCGATGAATGGTATGAGGGCATCGACTCGGTGAACTCCGTTACGGTGGATCCCGGCCGAACCTGGTGGGACAATCGTTACGCCAGCGTTCGCACGCTGAATTTCGAGCTGCCAGCCTCATGGAGGCAAGGGGATTATCGCCTGGCCGTATGGATCAATTACGACCGCGAGACGCCGGAATGCACCGCGTACGCGTGCCGAAGCAACAACGTCGCCACCTTGTCAAGTCGCGTCCAGTTTTCCCCTGCTCTAAGTTTGCCAATGGTCATTCAGCGCGTCCAGGCCGGGGGCCTTACACCCAGCATCAGCGATATGGTATCGGCATTCCGGGCGATGCGCCAGTTCGTACCCACCAATCGATTTAACCTGATCATCTCTCCCATCGGTGTGTGGATGGCGAACTATAATTTCGCCGCGCCCGGCCCCTCGCCCGGCGTGTGCAACAACGCCTGGAACAACCTGCTGGATGACATGAATTTCGTTCGGGACCTGAGCAGAAGCAGCTATGGCCTGAACGATCGAGTGAAAGTCTACGGCCTGCTGCATCGTAATGTCCCCAGCAGCGCCGGCGGGTGCGGCAGTCGCGGCGGAAACGTCGCCGGGGGCACGGCGAGAACCAACCCTACCTCCGCCGGCATGACCATAGCACACGAACTCTACCACAATATCGGATTTCCCCACGCGCCTTCGGTAAACATGGTTGGGGGGACGAATCTATGCGCCAATCCGGGTTCAACCAACGACGAATATCCCAACACAACGGGTAATCTCACGTTTGCTGGCGTGAACCTCAACAACACCCCCATATCCATCTACAGCCCCTATACCACCTGGGACATCATGTCTTATTGCGGAACGCGCTGGATTTCCGCCTTCACCTGGGATCGGGGATGGTACCGATTCTTCAGACCCTCTACCGGGGCCGCCGTCGCTGCGACCGCGCCCGGCGCTCAGGCCGGAGAGGCTTCCGAACAGGACTATCTCATCATCCTGGGGCGCATGAAGGATGGGGCGGTAGACAAACTCTATCCCTTCATCCGCACAACACTGCCCGCTGGCAGTCACGACAACTACGGCACAGGAGACTATCAGATCCGTCTGCTCGACGAAAATGGCGATATCCTATTCGTGCGCTACTTCCGGGTGGAAGGCAATCACGGCGGTGGCGAAACAGTAGAACATCAGGAATATCCGGATCCCATCCATGAATTCGTACCCCTGATTCCCGGAACGGTACGCGTTCAGATCACGCTGGGAGAAAATGTATTGTTCGAACGCAGCGCCAGCGAGCACCCTCCCACGGTGAAAATGCTCAGCCCCAACGGCGGCGAGCAATGGCCCGCCAGTGGCTCGGTGACCGTCAAATGGCAGGCGGATGACGCAGATGGCGACGCTCTGACCTACATGCTACAGGTTTCCCAGGATAGCGGCGCTACATGGGATGCAGTGGCCGTCAATCTCAGCGAGCCTCAGACAACCCTGGAAGTGAGCAACCTGCCCGGCGGCAGCAAGGCTCGCATGCGTGTCCTGGCCTCCGATGGCTTCCACACGACCTCTGACACTTCCGATGGCGACTTCACTATCCCCCGAAAACCGCCTCAGCTCTTCCTCCTCGATCCTGTAGACGGCGCCATCTACCCGCCCAACACCGCCATCACCCTCGATGGCATCGCCAGCGACCCCGAGGACGGCCCCCTGGATGGCAGCCAGCTTAGCTGGTGGTCAGATCGCCAGGGAATGCTGGGAACGGGGAATCAGGTGGACGCCAGTAGCCTGAAACCAGGCTGGCACACCATCACCTTCATCGCCCAGGATAGCAGTGGCGATGCCGGCAAGGCGTCAGTGCGCATCCTGGTGGGAGGACAGTCCTATCTGCCGTTGATCCATTGATCCGCCAATCGTGCTTTGAACCATGAACGGCCAGCCTATTTCGCCTCTATGAGCGGACGCGGAGGCAAGATATTGAAATATGGCTGCACCAAAGCTTCCCACCTGCCGTTTTCCTGCATGGTGATCACCAGTTCGTCAATGGCATCTGCCAGCCTGGGCGACTGTAACGAGACCACGATCACATAGGGCTCGGCCACCAGGGGTGGGCTGTGTACGAGGATATGCGGTGGAGCCTGCATGGCCGCGGTCACAGCATCTACCAGGGCGATCTCGGCCGCGCCCGTGGCCACGGCCTGCAACGCCGCCGATGGCGTATCATAGCGCTCGATCTGCAGACCATGTGCCCGCGCCCAGGCGTCACCCTCGCTCCCCCACTCCACTGCCACCCGATAATTGATGAATTCATCCGCCGAAGCAATGGTGCTGTCATCGCCGGTCACCCACACCAGGCCAGCCTCGAAATATGGCGGGCTGAAGTGTACATCCTGTGTCAGGCGAGGATCCATGGGGAAGGCCGAGATCACGATATCCGCCTTGTCAGCTATTACGGCATCGACCAGGCCGTCAAAGGCAATGCTCTGAAACGCCAGCGGCACGCCCAGTTCATCGCCAATCATCCGTGCCAGATCCACATCCAGACCGACCAACTGCCCCTGGGCGTCTACGTTTTCGAACGGGGGAAAGCTGGGATCGATGGCCACGCGCAATGCACCCCCACGCTGCAGGCGCTCCCAGGCATCATCGCCGGGCCGCAAGAGCCATAGAGCCAGGGCGGTGCCGGCCGCCACGAGCAGCAACCACCAGCGCCAATGCTCTTTCATTCCACTCATGGCCGTGCGCCTCCGGTGAGCGCTTGCTGCACCTCCAGGTAGATGGGCTTGGGTTGAAAATCAGACGTGACAAACGTGTAATAATCGCGTAAATTGTGCTCGGGCTGGGGATAGCGAAAAGCCCAGATGGCCAGGGATTGCAGCCAGGGCCACGTCAGGGCCATGTTATAGGCTTCGATAGTGTAGCGAATGCGTTGACCGGGGCGCACCGCCCGCGTCCAGCGGGGATGATCATTCCAGCCTGATTCGGTGATGAACACCTTTTTGGCGGCATCACCATTCAGCACCATCAAGCGGCGCAGCAATTCCACGCGCCGAAAATTGATCACGTTTGGGTCTGGTGGATCGTCGGGCGGGAAAGTAAGACCGTAGCTGTGTACAGCCAGGGCATCGAAATACGGAGCGGCTCCGGCATCATACATGGCCTGTAAAAAGGCCAGATCGCTCATGCCCAGATCGCCGGTGGGATCGCCCACCGTGGGCGCCAGCGCCCCGGCCAGGATCATCATCTCAGGATTCACCGCCCGCACGGCAGCAGCCGTCTGCGCCAGCAGCGCCACGTACGCGTCCGCATCCGGACGACGATAACCCCACTCCAGGCTGAGATTGGGCTCATTCCAGATGATCAGGTAACGCACCCGACCGCGAAAATGATCGGCAAAAGCGGCGGCATAGCGGCCAAAATCGGCAAAGTATTCCTGATCCAGATAGGAGGCCGTAGTGTCATCCGGCCGGGCCCAATCAGGCACTAGCCCCAAGCGCGCTATCACAGTCAGGCCCTGGCGATTGGCATGATCGACAACCAGATCGGCATGTTGCCAATCGTAATGGCCCGGGCGCGGCTCACTGAACGCCCAGGGAAAGTACTCCACGATCCACGGCGTGCCCATCTCCCGCACCATC
>JAJRXO010000121.1 GCA_024276255.1 Chloroflexota bacterium
GAAGTAGTCAAGCCCATCAAGGACTACTATTCAGTAGACGGCAATCTGTACTGCATGCCCTTCAACAGCTCCACCGCCATGCTGTACTACAACAAGGACATGTTCAAGGCGGCGGGCCTGGATCCTGACAAGCCCCCCACCACGTGGAAAGAGGTCGAGGAGTACAGTAAAAAGATCATGGATGCCGGTGTGGCCGAGGGTGGATTCTCCATGGGCTGGCCCGCCTGGATCCTGGAACAAACCTTTGCCTATCATGATCAGTACTATGCCAACAACGACAATGGTCGCAGCGGCCTGGCCACCGAAGTGCTCTTCAACGGCGACTTCGGCCAGATGGTGCTGAGCAACTGGCAGCGGATGGCCAATGAAGGCGTGCTGGTCTACGGCGGCCGTACTTACAAGGCCAACGATCCCTTCCTGGCCGGTCAATTTGCCATGCTCTTCCAGAGCACCTCGAGCCTGGGCGGCATCCTCAAGAAAGCCAGCTTCCAGGTCGGCACGGCCTTCCTGCCCCGCTTCGAGGGTGACTATCCCAAGGGCAACAGCGTGGTCGGCGGCGGCTGTCTGTGGATCATGAATGGCGCCACACCGGCCCAGCAGGAAGCGGCCTGGGAATTCCTGAAATACAGCTTCACACCGGAGCGGGCCAAGATCTGGCACAAGCGCACTGGCTACTTCCCCACCAGCGTCACAGCCTACAAGGAACTGCAGGCCGAGGGCTGGTTTGACGAAGAACCCAACCATGCCACTGCCTTCAATCAGATCCTTGGCGGCAGTGATGATCTAGCGGCACGCGGCGTGTTGCTGGGTAATTTCGTACAGATCCGGGATATCACCGGCACCGCCATCGAAGACATCCTCGTAAACGGCATGGATGTCAAGGAAACGCTGGACAGAGCGGCAGCCGAAGCGAATCAGGTTCTGGCCGATTACGCCCAACTCCACGGCAAATAATCCCACTGCAGGCGCTGTCCGGCAAGGGACAGTTGCTTCAACGTTCGAATATATGGGGACGGCGCATGCCATGGCGCCGTCCCAGCCATATCACAACCAATGGTGATTTATGCAAACGCGTTTTCCTCATAAGGCATTACCTTATCTTCTTCTATCGCCAAGCGTGATCATCGTGCTCCTGTTTTTTGTGGTGCCCAGCCTGAATAGCTTTTATCTGAGCTTTTATCGTGTTAGCTCGTTGGGCAACAAACGCATCTTCATCGGTCTACAGAACTTCACGCGCCTGGTTGCAGATGCGTCCTATCGAAACTCGATTACGATCTCCCTCAAATTTGCCATCTTCGTTGTCCTGGTGGGGCTCAGCCTGAGCCTGGCTGTGGCCGTGGTGGCCAATCAGCGCTTTCGGGGCTTCAGCATCTACCGCACCCTGCTCATCTGGCCCTATGCCCTCTCCCCGGCCATTGCCGGCCTGATCTGGGCGCAGATGATGGATCCCAACATTGGTCTGCTCTCTCATATCCTGAAAACCCTGCTTAATTTCCAATTCAATTATTATACCAGCAGCCGGGACGCCCTTCTCTTCATCTCCGTGGCGGCCGCCTGGAAAATGTTGGGGTACAATGTGATCTTTTTCCTCTCAGGGCTGCAAAGCCTGCCCAATGAGCTGTTGGAGGCAGCCTCGATTGACGGCGCCGGCTCCTGGAAGCGTTTCTGGCGGATCGCCTTCCCCCTGCTCTCCCCCACGACCTTTTTCCTGTTCATCATGAATACGCTTTACGCCTTCTTCCAGGTGTTCGGCCTGATCCACATCACCACCGAAGGCGGGCCGGGCCGCGCCACCGACCTCCTGGTCTACAAGCTCTATCGCGATGGCTTCATCGGCCTCAACACGGGCTATGCCTCGGCCCAGTCCATCGTCCTGTTGGTGATGGTCTCTATTCTCACAATCATGCAATTCCGCTACGCTGGTTCCCGGGTATTCTATCGATGAACATGCAGACATCTCTTCCCACGCCTCCCCCCTCGCAGACGATCTGGAACTGGAACAGCCTGCGTAAATATGCGCTGGCGCCGCTGCTTTCCCATGCAGTGATGATCATGGCTGTGTTCGTGATCATGTTCCCCATGATCTATGCATTTATCATTGCCACACAGACGCCCGCCCAGTACTATGAATTCCCGCCCCGCTTTCTCCCCGGCTCTCATTTTTTGGAAAACGTCCGCTTTGCCTGGGAACGTATCAACCTGGGACGGCTGCTGTTGAACACCAGCTTCGTGGCCTTGAGCGTGGCTCTGGGCAAAATCGTCCTCAGCGTGACAGCTGCCTTTGCCTTCGTCTACTTTGAGTTTCGCGGCAAGGCGTTCTTCTTCATCTTGATCTTGATCACCCACATGCTGCCCGTGCCGGTGCGCATTGTCCCCACCTTCGAACTCATCGACACCCTCGGCTGGATCAACACCTTCAAGGGACTGACCATTCCCTTCTTCGCCAGCGCCACAGGCGTGCTCCTGTTCCGCCAGCTGTACCGCACCATCCCTCCCAGCCTGGCCGACGCCGCCCGCATCGATGGCGCCGGACCGCTGCAATTTCTGTGGTCCATCGTGGTGCCGCTTTCACGCACCAACATGGCGGCCCTGTTCCTCATCGAGTTCATCTACATGTGGAATCAGTACCTGTGGCCCCTGATCATCGCCAATGCCGACAAGACACGGGTCGTGCAGGTCGGCCTCAAGCAACTGGTCGACACCGACGCCGCCGTGGACTGGCATTTTGTGATGGCCGGCACCCTGATCGCCACCCTGCCGCCGTTGATCGTACTGGTGGTCTTGCAGCGTAGCCTCATCGAAGGGATGTCGTTGTATGAAGAAAAATAGCGTCGATGGCATCGTCTTCGATCTGGATGGCACCGTCTACCTAGGCGAACAGGCCCTGCCCGGCGCCGTGAACGGCATCGCCGCCCTGCGACGGCACGGCATCAGGACGCTTTTCGTCAGCAACAAGCCCCTGCAGCCCCGCCAGGCCTATGCCGCCAAGCTCAGCCGCCTGGGTATTCCAACCGATCCCGACGACGTCATCACCTCGGGCTACGTGCTGGGCCGCTATCTGGCCAGCCACGCCCCACAGTTACGCC
>JAJRXO010000122.1 GCA_024276255.1 Chloroflexota bacterium
CGGCAGCCATGATCGCTCATTTGAGATCATGCAGGAGCTGCACGATCAGGACCCGCGCGTGTGCGTCATCAATTTTTCGCGCAATTTCGGGCACCAGATCGCCATCACCGCCGGCGCCGACTACGCCCGCGGCGATGCCGTCGTGATCATCGATGCCGATCTGCAGGATCCACCCGGTCTCATCGCCGAAATGGTGGCCAAATGGAAAGAGGGCTATGAGGTGGTGTACGCCGTTCGAAAAAAACGCAAGGGAGAGACCTGGTTCAAGCTCTTCACGGCGCGCCTGTTTTATCGCCTGATCAATCGCATCACAGGATTTCAGATCCCACTCGACACCGGTGATTTCCGACTCATGGATCGCAAGGTGGTGGATGCGTTGCGTCAGATACGCGAATATCACCGTTTTATGCGCGGGCTTTCAGTGTGGGTGGGCTTCCGACAGACCGGCATCGAATATGTGCGTGAAGAACGTTATGCCGGCGAGACCAAATATCCTCTGAGCAAGATGCTGCGCTTTGCCCTCGACGGCATCACCTCATTCTCGCATCTGCCGCTGCAACTGGCGACCTACCTGGGATTCATCATTGCCGGTATCAGCGTGGTCGGCATCATCCTCACTGTGATCCTGCGCATGTCGGGCAGCCAGGCCTTTTACGGTCAGGCCAGCACCCTGGTCACGGTGCTGTTTCTGGGCGGCATTCAGCTGATCTCGCTGGGCATCATCGGCGAATACCTGGGCCGCATTTACAACGAAGTCAAACGACGGCCCCTGTATATCGTGCGGGACGCCATCGGCTTTACCGACGATCACAGCGAACCTGAGCGATAACAACAACCCTCATGCGCGGTGGGCCCGCGCCTGGCGAATCACGTCACGAATCTGATCCAGGTGCGAATCATCGTGTATGAGGCCGGCCAGCACGCGCATGATGCAATTCTGCGGGCTTTTATAAGGGGTATACGTGTTTTCAAGATGGGGGGCTGCGGGCCAGGCCTGTAAATAGGCCAGGCGAATCCGTCGGCTTTCCTCCAGGCGCTGGTGTAAATCCTGGCGCGTGCGTATCTCCTGCCAGGGCACCTCATAGCGGTTGCGGCCACACACCTTTGCCCCGCGGGCCAACGTGGCGGCATGGGCACAGCATTCCTCACTGGAAGCTGTGGCATGTGCGATAATATGCCCCAGGGTCCAGCCTATGCGCGTTTCCTCGGGGTTATTGGCATAGGGATCGTAGGCATCCGCATCCTCCGGTACAAAGATGACATCGGCATCCGCCACATCGGCGACCAGGGTCAACATGCTATCGATCATCTCATTGGTGGCCTGAATCAGGTCGGCCTGTGTGATATGGCGGGCCTCGACAAACTCGCGAAGGCGCATCTGGCGACGGTGAATGGGAGTAAAGTCAATCATGCGGCTATCCTTTGCAGAAGATATAGGCATTGTAGCAGAGACGGCAACATGAGTGATAATTTCCGACCCCTTCGACACATCCGTCATGCCCTGCTGATCCGCTATCGAACAGATGAAATGCACCCAAAACCTTCTTACACCCAACCAGAACATTGATTCTATGTAAATGAACGATTACAAACCGAAAAGAAACGCAATACAACCTTAAATTTCCTCAAAAATACGCAGAATCCCTTGCCAAGAGTCAAAATCTGGGGTATAATGGGCGACAGTGGTAAATTGTGGTAAAATGTGGTAGATTATCCCATGAGCAACGACCTGCACCTCCTTCCCGATGACGATTCCCCCAGTTTTATGGGAGAATATGAACGCGGGCTCGATGCCAAGGGGCGCATCACCTTACCTGCTCCCTTTCGGGAAGCACTGGGAGATGAACCGGCCTATCTGACAAGGGGTCTCGATCGTTGTCTGTTCTTATTGCCGAAGCCGATCTTTTTAGAGCTGCGGCGAAAGGTTCGTAATCTATCATTGACGCGTGCCGGTGACAGAAGGATCCGCCGAATGTTTTTTTCCAGTGGCACTGAAATCAAACCAGATGGACAGGGGCGTGTCAACATTCCCCAGGCCCTGCGTAAATTCGCCGAACTGGATGGCAATGTCATTGTAACCGGTGCCGACACCTATATAGAAATTTGGAACGCCGACAAATGGGCTGAAATGGTGCAACAGGTTGAATCCAGCGCCGATCACGCTGAAGCGTGGAACGACGTTCTGCTTTAAGGCCCACATTCTGCTGAATGCCGGCGTCATGAAGCCATCTCAACACATCCCCGTTCTTTACCAAGAAGTTCTCAATACCTTTCGGCCTCGACCCGGCCAGCATTACATCGATGCCACGCTGGGAGGGGGAGGACACGCCGAAGCCCTGCTGCGGGCCACAGCGCCGCATGGCCGCCTGCTGGGCCTGGATGCAGATCCTGCTGCTATCGAGCGCGTGAGTAGGCGCCTCGCTGCGTTCAGCGACCGTATCATCCTCGTGCACAGCAATTTCAGCGAATTGGCCGCAGTGGCGTCTGCGTACGACTTCCCTCCAGCCG
Organism: Chloroflexota bacterium; assembly: GCA_024276255.1. Classification (GTDB taxonomy): domain Bacteria; phylum Chloroflexota; class Anaerolineae; order J102; family J102; genus JAADGC01. Next base: position 2,509 of record JAJRXO010000122.1, read on the forward strand.
ATGGCATCCTGCTCGACCTTGGACTCTCTTCGTTTCAGCTCGATGCAGGCGATGCCGGTTTCAGCTTCATGCATCAGGGACCGCTGGACATGCGCTTCGACCCCAGTCAGGGCCAGGATGCCGCCAGCTTCATCAACACAGCTACCGAAAAAGAGCTGGCGGATGTTATCTACCGCTATGGCGAAGACCGCCATGCCCGACGCATTGCCCGCGCTATCGTACGGGCCCGGCCCCTGCACAGCACTCAGGAGTTGGCCGATCTCATAGCCCGAACGGTCAGGTACCGGTCACGCAGCCGTATCCATCCCGCTACCCGCACATTCCAGGCCATCCGCATCTACATCAATGACGAGCTGGGCGCCCTGGAACGAGCCCTGCCCCAGGCCGTGCAGTTGCTCAAGCCGGGCGGCATCCTCGCCGTAATTACCTTTCACAGTCTGGAAGACCGGATCGTCAAACGATTTTTCCGCCAGGAATCACGCGATTGCATATGCCCCCCCCGCACACCCGTTTGCCGGTGTGGGCACCAGGCCAGTATCAGCGAACTTTATCGTAAGGGCCTCACCCCCCAGGCTGAAGAGCTCGAACGCAACCCTCGCAGCCGCAGCGCCCGTTTACGGGCGGCCCGCAAACGTTCCCCTACCGATCAGAGGTAAAGCAGATGATTCAGCAAAGTTCAGTTTCCACCATCGCTGGGACACCAGCCGGCATCTTACGTGGCGATGTTAACATTCAGCGGCGCCAGGCCTTCATGATCATCATGGCGCTGATCGCTGTAGCCCTCATCTTTAGCTTCTATATCTATCAGTCCGCCAAGATCACCATCACTTATTCTCGCATGGATGATCTGCGTGACAATTACACACGCCTGATCTACGAAAACAGCAACACACTGGGACACCTTGCCATCGCCAACGGCATCCGGCACACGGCCCAGGCAGCATTCGACATGGGCTTCCGCCCTATCGAACCCCTGAACTATCTCCATGTAAGCGTACCCGAACCCGAACTCAGCCCTCCCGAGCCTTCCCCACCCCAAAACACACAATGAACTCCTCGCGCGAACCCGGTGGCGTCTATCGGCTTAAACCCAACTTCACCGCACCAGAAGCCACGACGACTTCCCCCCCTCCGAGTACGCAACCATTGCAGCTCTCCCGCACCCGCTTTTGGGTGCTTTTTGGCCTGATGGTGGCCATTGGCTGCATCCTTCTGGCGCGCCTGATCTGGGTGCAGCTCAAAGGGCCGCCTCCCATTGTCCATGCCGATAACGATGTCATAGATAAAACGCTGCCTCGCGGCACGATCACTGACAGGCGGGGAAATCCCCTGGCCATGGACTATTACCGTGCCGATGTCTATGTTGATCCTCAGGGATTGAAAGACGCAGAAGGCAAGGAATTGATTGAAACCAGGGTGCAAGCCCTGGCGCAGACACTGGGACCCATGCTCGGCATTGAACCGGGCGAGCTGGTCAGTCGCATTCACAAGGCTGTCAACGAAGTACCCGGCACCCGATATATCCATCTCGTTTATGGCGAGCCGAACCTGGCCATCAAGATCAATACTGATAACAAAGATGACCCGAACGAACCTCTGGATGGTTGGCGGAATGTTGTTACAGCGCTGGTATTGCCGATCACCATCTACCCGGAAAAGTCGCTGGCTGCACAGGTTGTCGGCTTTGTAAATGCTGACCGTCGCGGCGTGTATGGTCTGGAAGCCCGCTACGATGATTTTCTGCGGGCCTCCTCCGCTACATTCCGCCCCCTGCCCCAGCCCCGTTTTACAGAATCCGATCCTGAGCTGGCCCGGATCATCGAAGAATCCATCTACCTGCCATCGCCCATCCAGCACGACATCATCCTCACACTCGATCGCGTAGACCAGTTCATCGCCGAAGAGAATCTGCGCCAGGCTGTGCGGGAATTCGATGCCGATGGGGGGACGGTGATCATTATGGATCCTCATACGGGCGCAGTGTTGGCCATGGCCAACGAACCCAGCTTCGATCCGAATTACTATTTCGAATCGAAAGATGAGCCGCAGAACTACATGAATCCCGCGATCGATGGCATCTATGAACCCGGCTCCGTATTCAAACTCATCACCTATGCCGCAGCACTCGATAAGGGCGTTATTACTCCCGACACGCTGTACGAAGACGAAGTCCGGTTCGAATACTACGAACAGGTGATTCAGAACTGGGATCGACGCAGTCACGGCACAGTCACTGCCACTGAAGCCCTGGTGCAATCACTCAACGTCGTAGCCGCAAAGATCGCCATTGATCTCGGTAAAATCGAGTTTTACAAAGCCGTCAATCGCTTCGGCTTTGGTCAAACCACTGGTATCGAACTGCCAAACGAACTACCCGGCATCGTCAACAGCCCCAGGCGCTCCACCTGGATACCGGGCAGTCTTGCCACCAATTCATTTGGTCAGGGCATCAGCGTGACCCCCCTGCAAATGGCCAACGCCGTCGCTACGATTGCCAACGGCGGCGTACGGCATCGGGCTCACATAGTGCGGGCCCTGATCAAAGAGGACAAGGTGCAGGTTATCGAGCCCCAGGCGCAAAGCCGGGCCATCTCACCGGAAGCAGCGGCCATGCTCACCGAGATGATGGTGCAGGTGGTCAACAGCATTCCTGCAGCCGCCATTCCCGGCTATCGCATCGCCGGTAAATCGGGCACAGCCCAGATTCCCCGCTCCGATGGTACGGGCTATGTGGATGGCGTGAGCAACGCCACCTTTGTCGGTTTCTTCCCCGCCGATAATCCAAGGTTCGTGGTGCTTGCCAAACTCAACCGGCCACGCACCTCCATATGGGCCAGCCAAACAGCAGCCAATCTCTTCCGCTACGTTGTCCATGATCTCATTTATCAACATGACATCCCTCCGGATGGCAACCAAACAGTCATGACCCCAACCAACGATCTGCAATGAGCCTCAGCGAACACGACGTGTACATCGCC
>JAJRXO010000009.1 GCA_024276255.1 Chloroflexota bacterium
CATGGACATCCTGGGCCCCGGCTGGCAATGGACCTTCCCCCGTGAAGAAGCGTATCCCCGCCTGACAGGCCCCCTGCGCATCGATCAATTGGATGAAGTGCTGCAAAAGAGCTGGGCCGCGGGTGTGCGCGCCACCCGTGTCGCAGCCTGGTGGTGTTTCCTGGAACCCGAACGCGACCAGTACGAATGGACCGATCTCGACATCATGCTGCAATTGGCCAGCAACTACGGCATCGAGGCCGTGCCCGAGATCCTGTACACGCCCTACTGGGCCCGTAGCGATGCCTTTGCCACCACTAGCTGCATCAACAACTGGAAGCGCAATTATCCACCCGACGATCTGGGAGACTGGAGCGAGTTCATCCGCGAAATCGTGCAGCGCTACGGCAGCACCGGTAAAGACCAGGTGCATTACTGGGAGATATGGAACGAGCCCGACCTGCCCGAATTCCTCTCCATCGTCAATGATCCCGGCGACGGCACCATCCCCGTTTACGCCGACATGCTCAACGCAGCCAGCAGCGCCATTCGCAGCACCGATCCCCATGCCTATGTGCTCCTGGGCGGGCTGTCCGATATCCGCGGCCCCAAATTCCTGGGCAAATTGCTTGATCTGCGCGGCGATCGCGATGTACGCGATGCCTTCGACATCATCCCCTTCCACGCTTTCACCGCACATCGCGTCAAACTCGACCTGCTCACCATGCCGCTCGAGGAGCGCAATCTCAGCTACGAACTATGGATCAACGAACTCAACAATTCGGATTGGGGCCAGGACTGGAACCGGTCCGCGGCAGAGATCGACGATCTCTATCAGCTCGTCTTCGATTACGGCGTCACCCGCACATTCTGGTTCAAATCATGGACCACCAAATGGGGGCCAGGCATCTTCTACAACCGCGATCCCCTGTGGGAAGTGAAACCCTTCGCCCCCAGCCCCTTCTACGACATATTCAAAACGCAGGCCCTGCCTGAGACATTGCCCTCGGCGCCCGCGCCCACCCTGCCCCAGGCCGACACCTTCGCCGGTCCCCGCCCCACCTTTGTTTGGCAGCGTCCGCAATCAGGTAGCTATGCCATTGCTGGCTACAAATTGCAGGTCGACGACAGCCTGTACAACGGCACCCCCTACTTCTTCGAACCCGAACTCGATGTCTATGTGCCGGCCATGCTGATCAACTTCCTGCCCCTGCAAATAGGCCCCGCCACGACCAACGCCATTTCCGGCATCGCCCGGATTACTGCAGCTCCTCCCCCGCCAGTGAACTGGCCTAGCTACCAACCCCCGTTCGATCTGCCCACCGGCCTCACCTACTGGCGTGTGGCTGCCGTCGACAGCGCCGGTAATGTGGGCCCCTATAGCACCCCCCAGCCCCTTACCATCCTCCCTGGCAACGAAAAGATCTTCCTCCCCTTCCAGGTTTACTAACCCAGCCGCCTCTCCTCCCGATCATGACCGATCTCCAAGTACAGGAACTGAAACAGGCCCTTGAGCAGGGCGAGCTCGTCCTGTTCATCGGCGCCGATCTGCCGCCCCTGCTGACCGGCGTGCCCGCCCGCCAGGAGATTGCCGCTGATCTGGCCCGACGCCACGGTCTGCCTGCATCAGACTCCCTGAGCGAGATCAGCGCCCTCATTCAGGAAGGCTCCTACCGCCGGGACCTGATCACAGCCCTGCTCGATGCCTACGGAACGGCTCAGCCCACCTACTTCCATCATGCTGTGCTGTGGCTGGTGCAGGAGCATGGCCTGCGCAACATCGTCACCACCACCGTGGATAGGGGGCTGGAGCTGGCGTGCGACGCCAAAAGCGTTCTCTACACCAGCATCGTCGACGACACGGATCTCGAATTTGCCGACGCCTCCGCACTGCGCATATTCCATCTGTACGGCCACATTCAGCGCAAGGATCGTCTGGTGATCACGGAAGATGATCACGCCCAATTGCTGAATGACAGCGAGCGCAACGCCATGCTGGCCGCCATCCGACTGCTCTTTCGCCAGAACACAGCCCTGTTTGTGGGCTACAATCCGCGCCACCCCGACTTCAAATTCCTGTTGGAAGGACGCAGCGGCCAGGCCCTGATTCGCCGCGCCTTTGTGGTATGGCCGCCTGCCAGCGAGCAGGAACGCCGCATGTGGGAACGACGGCAGATCATTATCCTGGCCAGCGATCCCTTCCACCTCACCGAGGTGCCGGAGATGGCGGCTATCGAGCGCGCGAAAGATCACCGGGTTATGGCCGACGTGCCTGAGATGCGCCGCGATGCAGACCTCCTGGATGCAGACAATTCCCGCAGCTTCGAGAGCATCGATGCAGAAGCAAGCCGCCAACCTCGGGAAGAACCCCAACTCAGCCTCGACACCCTGCGCATCGATGCAGCCGCCCCCGAGCGCGTGACCCTGAATCAGGCCTTTGTGCTGGCCGTGGCTGTACGCCAACCCGACTCCCCCCTCCTGCAGGAAAGCGACCTCGATGTGGTGCGTTCCGGCGAGGCCCAGGTCTTCGTGCGTAGCGATCAA
>JAJRXO010000123.1 GCA_024276255.1 Chloroflexota bacterium
AACTCGCCCGTTGGGTGCTCGAACTCTACCGCACTCCCTCCCACACACAATCATCATGAGAATCGAAATCGTTACCACCGGCACCGAACTCCTGCTGGGTGAAATTGTCGACACCAATGCCACCCACATTGCCCGTAAACTACGGGAGATCGGCGCCAATCTTTACTACAAGACCACGGTGGGCGACAACCGACAGCGTTTGGCCGACGTGCTGCGGCTGGGGCTCAGCCGCTCCGATGTGCTGCTCGTCACCGGCGGCCTGGGTCCCACGGTCGACGATATTACCCGCGAGGCCGTGGCCGATGCCACGGGCCTGCCCCTGGAACAGCGGCCGGAGATCGTCGACCATTTGCAGGCGATCTTTGCCCGCTGGCAGCGGCAGCCCACGGCCAACAATATGCGCCAGTCGTTCCTGCCCCGCGGGGCCACCATGCTGCCCAACCCTATTGGCACGGCTCCAGGATTCATCGCCGAAACCAACCAGGGCGTTATCATCTGCATGCCTGGCGTGCCCCGTGAAATGAAGAAAATGCTGGACGAGCAGGTGCTTCCCTACCTGCGCCAGCGCATGGGACACGGCAGCGGCATTATCGTCACCCGCATTCTGCACACGGTGGGCCTGGGCGAGAGCGCCATCGATGATCGCATCGGCCACCTGATGACCGGCGCCAATCCCACGGTCGGCCTGGCCGCGCACGTGGGACGGGCCGATGTGCGCATTACCGCCCGCGCCTCCACTGCTGCTGAAGCGCAAGCGCTGATCGCCCCGGTCGAGGCCGAAATCCGCCAGCGCCTGGGAAAGGGAATCTATGGGGTCGATGAGGAAACGCTGGCCGGCGTGACTGCCGCACTGCTGAAACGTCGAGGAGCCGATCTCGCCATTCTGGAAAGCAACACCCAGGGATTGATCGCCCGCGCCCTGCAGGAAGCTGCCCCCAATCTCTCCCTCAAGGCCATGGTGGCCTCACATCCCGACGAGGTCGCTCGCCTTCTGCAACAGGTCACGGCGCCCGAGCTCACGGCAGCCAGTGTGAAAGCTGCGGCGCAGCGCCTGCGCATCCTCACCAACACCGCTCTGGCGCTGGTCGTGCTGGGCACATCCTCGCAGGAACAGGGCTTCTGGTCGAGCGATCAGGGCCTGACGTGGCTGGCTCTGGCCGATGAAAACGACGTAGCCGCCCGCCAGGTGGCCGTCGGCGGCAACGATGAATTCACGCAGCAATGGCTGACTGTGTACGGAATCAACTTCTTACGCCTGCGCCTGTTGAAAGAACGCTAGGGTATCCTCATCATCCGGCGATAATCCTCTCCCCGCCGTTGACACAAATCATCTCCCACACCTCTCTTTTTAAAGGAACGTACCACCATGAAATATCGATCTCTGGGTCGCTGTGGCCTGCAAGTAAGTGAAATCGCCCTGGGCGGCTGGCTTACCTACGGCGAGTCGGTTGACGACGACACTGCCATGGCCTGCCTGCGCACAGCCGTCGAACACGGCGTCAATTTCATCGATCTGGCAGATGTGTATGCCCACGGCGAATCGGAACGTGTGGTAGGGCAATGGCTGCGCGATTATCAGCGCAGTGATCTGGTGATCTCCAGCAAGACCTTCTGGCCAATGAGCGACAATATTAACGATCGGGGCCTGAGCCGCAAGCAC
>JAJRXO010000124.1 GCA_024276255.1 Chloroflexota bacterium
AAATTGCTACGTTGCATGAGGGATTAGGTGGCCTGTTCCCGTTTTCGCAGGGCCCGTTCCAGGCGGTGCTGCCGCAGGGTCAGTGTGAGATCGCCGCGCGTGCGTTCGGTCACCCCGCGCACGATGTCAGTCTGGCGACGCAGGCCGTGGGTGATGGCATCCGGGAAGTCGATGGTGACGAGTACGCTGTAGATGTCATCCATGTAGCCAAACAGGCGTTCGGCTTCGTCCAGCCTGTCCCGGCGCATGAGGTCAAGTGTGAATCGCCGCAGCTCTCCAACCGCCTCGGCCAGCCCTCCCAGATAGGCAGCGTGGGGAATGCCGAGTTCACCGGGCGTGGGCAGGGGTTGGTGATGAACCAGGGCAAAGAGCAGATGCGCTTCGGCCAGTTCCTTCAGGGCGTCCTGGGTATAACCGGCATGAAATAGTTCCGGATAACCAGTAAGGGCCTGGCTGAGTTCTGTTGCCAGGCGTCGGGCGGTGTCGAGCAGGCGCTGGGCTTCGTCAAATTCATGACGGTGGCAGGCGCGAATGCTGAGCGAGCAATGGCGGATAAGCTCCCGCGAATGTCTCAGTGCCTGATCGCGGGCCGCGTTGCGGTTTTCAAAATCCGCACGAATGGTTTCGATAATGGCAGACAGGTTTTGCACGAAGGGAACCTCATAGAATAGGTTGTTTTGCGGTGTTATTGTGGTGCGGACTGCCGGTTTACGGGCCTATCAACGGGCCATGGCCGGATAAGGGGCCTGTTTCCTTGCAGATAGGGAGCAAGGCTATTATACCATTCCCGCCCGCATGAGCCTACCTTCCACGGCGAGGCTCCGGCGAGGACGCGAGGTTTCGTACATTATGGCCAGGCCGTTACTGCTGAGGGGATATTGCGGCTGTGGAACAGCCACGGGGATCAATGCAACAGCAACGATAGCCACATTTGCCAATGAGTGGGAGTGGCTGTGGGCGTCGGTGTCAGCAACGGCACCTCTTCTCCCCGCGTGGGATCCTCTATCATGATGGGTTGTTCCCCCGCTTTCACCATGTTTAATTCATCACGGGCCACCCGTTCGATGGCTGTTTCCGAATCGATATTGGCGACATCTTTTTGCAGCTCTACCTGACGTTGGGCTTCCTGTTGCACCAGTTGTTGCAACCGTTTCTCCTCATTGCGCAGACGACCGCTGGTCAGCACTTTACTTGTATAGCCCACTGCAAAAAGCAGCAGAATAAAAATCCCCCCCACTGCCAGAGCCTGGCGCAGCACTTTTAACGATTGTTCGGGAAGCGGACCACGACCCATGAGGATAATGTCCTGATGTCTTGAGACAAAGTTACCTGAAAAGTGTCTGCTTACAAAGACTCCCAGCCTGGTTGGCCGGGAGTGTGAGTGCCGATGGAGGGATTTGAACCCCCACGGGCCTAATGCCCACTGCGCCCTGAACGCAGCGCGTCTGCCAGTTCCGCCACATCGGCAAGTATCTTGAGCCAACGACTCAATGTGGCCTATATTTTACACTATTTCGACAGCTTGTCAAACTCCAGCGTGCGCCTTTCAGCAAGGGTGACCTGTCGGGTTTTCATATACCATTGTGCGAAGGTGCGGAAGCGATCGGCGGCGATATTCAGCATGCCCACCTGCACATCCTTGACCTGATTGGAGACGCCGTAGGTGTACAACCCGTAATAAAGGGGAATGGCCGGCAGGTCCTGTACGACAATAGCCTGGAATTGTTTATAGAGCTGCAAGCGTTGATCTTCATCGGCTGTGCGGCGGGCCTGTTCCATGGTCAGATCGGCCTGACGATTGTTCCATCCACTGTAATTCTGTCCCTTGGGACTGATCTGTGTGCTGTGCCACAGGGGGTAGGGATCGGGATCGCCGATGAGTTCCCAGGTAACGACCGCGGCGTTGAAGTTGCGCGGCACCAGGAAATCTGTGACCAGGCCCGTAAATGAAACGGCCCGGGGAACGGCTCGCACGCCAATCTGGTTCAGGTCTTCACTGATGCTCTGCGTCACCAGCTGGGAATGAGGGGCGTCATCGCTTAACAACACCAGGGACAGATCCACGCCATCTTTGTCCCGGACGCCATCGCCATTCGAGTCCACCCAGCCGGCTTCATCCAGCAGGGTGTTGGCCTGAGAAGGATCATAATCAGGCGGGGCTACGCTGGCATCGTAGGCCCATGAATTGGGCAGCACCGGGCTGTTGGCCAGCATGCCCACCCCAGGTAAGACTGTCTCGACCAGACGCTCCCTGTTGATCCCGTAGGCCAATGCCTGCCGTACGGCTACATCCTGTAAATAAGGGGCATTGGGGCTGTCAACATTGAAGAGCAGGAACGTGATATCCGACAGGGGCGAGGTGAAGAGCTGCATATCGGGGTTGGCTTCAGCCTGGGGAATGTATTCCGGCAGGATGCGGCTGACCCCCTGTACATCGCCCACCTCGGCCGCGGCCAGGATGCTGGCGTAGTCGGGGTAAAAGCGGAACTCCAGGGCGTCGAGATAGGGCACGGTGTCGAACGCGCGCAGATTCGGCTCCAGGCGGATGTGTTCGCTATCGAACTCGGTGACCCGGAAAGGGCCGCTGCCAATGGGCTGGGTATTGAGGATCGCCTCGGGGATTTCGCGGGCGCTGTAGCGTTGCCAGTAATGGCGGGGGAGCACGCCGAACCAACGTATGGTGGTGTAATCGGGGAAGGCAGCGTAGGGCTCGCTGAGACGGAAGACGACGGTGCGCTCGTCCACCGCCTCGGCGATCACCGAGCGCCATAACGCGCTGAGATCGGGCAGCACCTGCACGTCGGGGTCCTGGAAGAGATTGACGGTGTAGATGACATCCTCAGCGCTGATGCGCAGGCCATCGTGCCAGCGGGCATCGGCCCGCAACGTAAAGGTGAACACATCACTGGTCGGGTTCACTTCCCAACTTTCGGCCAGATCAGGTTGCAGATTGCCATGTTCGTCGAAGCGCAGTAAGCCATTGTAGATCAGGGCGCACAGATCTTCATCCACCGGGTTGTAATGGCAGAGCAGGGGATTGACATATTGCGGGTTCCCTGCCACGCCTTCAACAAACACGCCCCCGCGGGCGGGGACGTATTCGGTGGTGTAACTATAGGTCACATAGCTCAGCAGTGCCACGATCAACAGCAGCCCCAATAGGGCCAGCACTGCCTGCCAGACAATATGACGGCTCAATGTGCTCTCTTTCCGTGCAGCAAGATTCAACCGGCCAGACGGACGGAAACCATGGCCAGCAGGAAGAACACAGCCGACAACACAATGGTGGCCTGGTAGAGTGTTTTTTCCAGGCCTCGTTTGGTGCGGTAGACCGTGGTATCATTGCCAAACATACTGCCGGCGCCGCTGTTCTGGGTTTGTAAGAGAATAAGGCCAGTCAAGACCAATGCGACAATAATCTGCGCAACAAAGAAAATCGTTTCCATGCGAAGCTCCTAAATGAGGGTCAGCCAGTAATTATACCAGCCACCCATCACCACGCCCAAATCAGACGCAGCTTTGTATCTGCTGGTATCGATTCAACCGGCGACTACTGGTCCGAACGGGGGATGGCGAACGCGGGGAACAACTGCCGAAACCCAAAGCCCAGGCCGCTGAAAAGCCATGACAGCGGTCGTAATATCAAATCGATGATGTCGTTGAGGATGCTGAACAGGTAGGCAATCACACGCAGCATCGGTTTCAGCAGACGTTGTAACCAGGGTGTGTGGGCATAGAATACGGCCAGAATGAGCGTGACGATAGAGATGACAAACTTCTGCCAGCTCACAAAATTGATTTCCGAGTTGAACAGCAAGCCGATTTCTTCGATCAACAGCTCAAGGCTGATATTCAATACGAGGATATAGGCCGCCGTAATCAACACCGGTTCTTTTTCGATCAGCAGTGTGAATGCCTGGGCTGCAAAACGCATGGTGACAATGCCCAGCGCCACGCCGAGCATGACGATGAGAATGTGGTCGCTCAACGCCACAGCCGCCACCACATTATCCAGGCTGAAGGCCAGATCGGCCAGTTCTACGGCAAGGACAACACCCCAGAATCCCTTCTGTTTTCCCGGCAGTATCATATCTTCTGCGATTTCTTCGTGATAATCTGCTGCCAGATGTTCGACGGCCAGTTTGAACAGATAGGCGGCGCCGATTAACCGTAACCAGGGGTTGCGAATGACGATGGTTGCCAGCAGGAGCATGAGGGCTCGTCCCGCGTAGGCGCCCAGCAACCCTACTTTCAGGGCCGCAGCCCGTTGGCCGCCGAAGATATGATCGAATCGACCCCGCATGAATTTCAGGCCCTCGGGCCAGGGGATTGGTTCATTGGCCGGTAAAACTGAAACCATAGCCCCCAGAACAGCTGCATTGTCGATGGAAAGGATTCCTTCTAAAAAGATGAGCTGTACTACAATGAAAATGACTTCAGTTACAGACATAGAA
>JAJRXO010000125.1 GCA_024276255.1 Chloroflexota bacterium
ACCTCCAGAAGACGGGGAAGATTAAGGCAAGTAGGTTTAGTGTTGCAGGCGTTCGCGCAGGGCAGCCACACGTTCAATGCCCCATTCCAGGGTGACGCGATTCGCCAGCAAGGTCGCGTAAAGCAGGGAAAAGGCAATGTTAGAAAAGATAAAGGCCCGTGTCATGCCAGGGCCCAGGCCGAAATCGGCCTTGGGATCCAGAATAACGGGGTGGATCGTGTTCCACCAGCGAATGGACATGAAGGTGAGAGGCACGCTGAGAAAGGCGAAAATGCCATAGATGGCGGCGAAACGCCCCCGCCGGGCGGGTTCGTCGATGGCGCCCCGCAGCATGAAATAGGCGATGTACAGCAGCAGTACAATCGTGTAGGTTGTCAACCGCGGATCCCATGTCCACCAGGTGTTCCAGGCCGGTCTGGCCCAGATAGAGCCGCTGATAATGGCGGCCACAGTGAACACAATGCCGATCTCTGCCGACGAACGGGCCCAGATGTCCCAGCGCAATTTGTTCTGACGCAGATACAGCACAGAGCTAATAAACGTGACCAGAAAAGCCAGCATGCTCACCCAGGCCGAGGGCACATGAAAATAGATGATACGCTGGGCCGGACGGATCGCCGGCGCGATGTTGATGGCATCGGGGGCCTGTATCAACGCCAGATACACAGCCGTCATAATCGCCAGAAACGAGATGCCGTTCAGTATACTGAGCGCTTTGTTTTGATTCATAATTCAACTCCGGATAACTGAATGGAGATAGGGACTTATTCCTCAACCACATAATCAAAGGTGAGAAATGCGACGACGAGGAAAAGAATATCGAAGAAGCCGATCATACGCAACCAATTGAGGTTATCGACCAGGGTTTCACCCTCCAAAAAACCGATGGTAGCGCGAATGCCCGCCAGCAGCACGGGTAGCAGCACGGGGAAGAGCAGCACCGGCAGCAACACCTCGCGGGCACGGGTATTGACGGCCAGAGCCGAAAACACAGTGCCCACAGCGGAAAAACCAAGCGTGCCCAGAAACAGGATGAGGAGGAGGGGAAGGCTGATGATGGCGACATTGAAGAAGACCGTAATCAGGGGCAGAATGAAGGCTTCCACCACCAGGATAAACAGGAAATTGGCCAGCATCTTGCCCAGGTAGATGGCGCTGCGATCGACCGGAGCCAACAGAAGGCCGGCCAGGCTGCCCTTGTCCTTTTCGTTGATAAAGGCGCGACCGAGTCCCAGCACACCGGAAAAAGCCACAGCCACCCACAACACCCCCGGCACCACCATGCGCTTATCGGGTACGCGCAGCTCGAAAGCAAAGTTGAAGATGAGCAACGCCAGTACGGCAAATACGGCCATACTGGTAAACATATCCTTGGTACGCCACTCGATGCGTACATCCTTCCACAACACAGCCCAGACGACTTGAAAATAGCGTTTCATGCTTTTCTCCGTTGCTGATTCACCAACCGGTCGTACAGGGGACGCAATTCAGGGGCGCTGATCTGGGAGGCAGGGATGTTGAGCACCAGTTTGCCACCGGCCAGAATAGCCACCTGATCAGCCAGAGCAAAGCCGCGGTCGAGATGATGGGTGGTCATAACGATGGTGCGCTCGCGACCACCGATGTCTCGCAGCAGGTCAGTCATCAGTTCGGCTGCCTGGGGATCGAGGCCGGTATCGGGTTCGTCGAGCAGCAAGATGGGAGGATTATGCAAAAGCGCCCGGGCGATGGCCAGTCGCTGCGTCATACCCCGCGAAAAGGTGCGAACGAGATCTTTGCGGCGATGATAGAGCTCGACCTGTTTCAGCAATTCCTGCACACGATGACCGGGATCCTGCAGGCCATACAAACGGGCATAGAATTCCAGGTTCTCTGCGGCCGAGAGATCGTCATAGAGCAAGGGAGCGTGGCTGACCATCCCCAGATATTGTCGAATACCCTCGGGATTGGCGCTGGTATTGACCCCGGCCACCTGCACCTGTCCCTGCGTGGGACGAGAGAGTGTAGACAGGATGCGCAACAGGGTCGTCTTGCCGGCGCCGTTGGGCCCCAGCAGGATCAGGGTCTGGCCGGCCGGGATATCGAGATCGATGCCACGCAGCACCCGATGCCGGCCAAAGTATTTATGCAGGCCGCGAATTTGAATTAATGGGTCACTCATCAGCTGCGCTCTTGTTTTATGAGTTTGGCCAGCTGTGCTTTTAGCATCTGACGCTGAGCAGTATAGTCGGCACGATCGATTTCTCCGGCCTCAAACCCGTCATCCAGTTCCGCGATCTGTTCGATGAGCTCATCGGCCAGGCGCTGTCGCATGTGCGGCAGGGTGGCGGCTACACGGCGCTGATGTCGCACCGCCGCCAGGGTGCCGATGATCAGCACCAGCGCACTGACCAGACCCAGCAGCCAGGGCAGATAGGGTAGCCCGGAAATACCGGGAGTGGCATTGGCGTCGATGATCTGCTGATTCTGCTGGGCGTTAGCCACTGGCGGGGGCATGATATCAGCTGAGATATTGCGCAGGCCCGGGCTGGGCTGAGCGCCCACAGGCAACTCTGTCAGTACATAATTCAAATAGCTCCCCGATTGCGTCTTCAGTACTTCGCCAACGGTCCAATCCGGAGCGACGACCTCGATACCCACATCGGGAACCAACAGATTGAGGAAGTCAACCGGATAGGTCATGGTGTGTCCCAACGTCACCTCACCATTTTGCACAGGCAGGCTGTAGCGGAAGAGGACTTGCCGTGTTCCGGGCGGCAGGGGCAGGGTGTCGATAACGATATTGCCATTAATGATGAAGCGCTTGTTACTATCGCTGCCATCCACGCTGAGATTGGTGGCGCCCTCCGGAAATTCAAAGCGCAGGACTTCCGGTGGCATCACATCGGCGCCACCATCGCCCAGATAGACCCGATCGCCGGTGTTGGTGAAGGCGTACAGTTCTCCGACGTCCACCTGGTTGGGATTCTCGATGCTGATCACCCAGTGTGCCCGGCTGATCCGGACGTCTGCCAAGGTGGCGCCCATTTCATAAACCGATATGGGCATGTTGATGGCTGGATTCGCCGGATCGAATTGCAGCATCTCGCTATCGTAGGGCACGCTGTTATACATGACTTCCACGATGTACGCCCAGGTGTTTTCGACAGGCAGGTTGTTGAAAACAGCCTGACCATCGGCATCGGACGTGGCTTCCTGTATATCCGAGAAGTTCTCGCCCTCGAACATGACCAGCCGCACGGGCAGATCGGGCATGATGGCCTGGGTGGTGCCATTGTTGACGGTAACGGTGATGGTGCCATTCCCCGTCAGCACGGGCGAGGCCTCGCCGATGCCCAGCGTGAAGCCCCGCACAGCGATCAGGGCTTTGTCGAGATCGGCCATGGCGGCCTGGTCGACAGCAGGGTGGGTTTCGGCGAGTACAGCCTGGCGCAGAGTTTGCTGATCTTCCCCCAAAACCAAATGCGAATTGAGCTCAGGGCCGGAATCAGCCAAACCTTCTCCGTTGTCACCGTGGCATTGGGCACATGCGACCTGATAAACCAGGCGTCCCTGGGTCTGATCGCCCTCCTGCAGGTGGAATGACCAGACATAGGCCACCGCATCCCAGATATCCGTGTCGCTTAAACTATCTCCCCAGGGCGGCATCAGGTTCTCGATGCTGCCGTCGCGAATGAAGGCGAATATCTCCTGGGGGCTGCGAGTCTCTACATAGGCGGCATCTGAAAAATCGGGGATGGGCACTGGCGCCTGACTGGCCAGGGGGCCGTCGCCCCGACCCTGCTCGCCGTGGCATTTGGTACAGTTCTCATTAAAAATACGTTGGCCGCGATAGGCGGCGCCAATGGGGCCTGATTGCGCCCAGGCTGTTTGCGGCGCGGCAAATTCCCACACAACAATCGTCAGCAGCAGGCCCACAAGGGCAAGGACCGTTATTCTTTTATTTATTGCGAAGCGGCAGTGGTTCATAGCTCACTCAGGAATATGAGAATCGGTCGCCGCAGCGCGAACGACCGACCGGGGGACAAATGTTAGTTATTGATGCTCTGTCGCAAGGAAAAGGAAGCCACTATTGGACGCTTTGTGCATCCAATGATTGGTACTCGGTCACTTCCGGCGCTTCTTCGTAGCGCGAGGGGCACTTGAGCAGCAAGTTGTCGGCCCGGAAGGTACCATCGGTCAACAATTCGCCTTCCACAATGGCCTCGGTCGCTTGGGCGAAGTTGCTGGGGCGGCTACCATGAAAGGCTACCACGATCTGGGCACCGGTCTCATCCTGCATCCTGAATTTCAGCATCAGGTTTGCGGCATCCCAATCTTCGCTGTCAGGCACAATGGTGCCCTCAACGCGCACCTTTTTACCGATCGCCGAGGCAGACTGATTGGTAAGATCGGAAACGGTGATGTAATACGCTCCCGTACTGCTGATGCTGGTGATCATCAGGTAGACGATGGCGGCCAGTATGACGACCCCGCCAATGATGAATTTCAGCTTCTTGTTGGGGTTCTTGGCAGCAATTTGAGGTTGAAGGATGGTGCTTTCGCTCATAAGGTTCCTTTGAGAAAGTTGGCTAGGGGTAACGATACAGGTCTAGTCAGGGTGGTTCCGAAACGTTCATTCACAACCTTTTTGTAAGCCGGTAAATCCGCAAATCAGAAAACCTGGTGTTCCGGTTTCCTTGTCACCTTGTTTTACTGATCAACCAGGAAGCAGAACCTGCCATGAAGGCGACGACCTGGACAGTTACGGCTATGATACGTAATAAAGTATATCACTAATAGCTGATACGCCTATGACATGGATCAGGATACACCTTATGGCAAGGTGAAAGTTAGATAAAAAAAGCATGAAAATCCTGGTGTGGCGAAAAGGCGATAATTCTACGTTTATTTCTTCGCAAATAGAACGCTGATGACGCTGAGAAAAAAGCTAAAAATCTGCGCCGATCAGCGGGCATCAGCGCCATCTGCGTTCTGTTTTCATCGTTTGCCGGCCGGGTTACGAATCCGGCTTGGGAACACTGGCTCTATGGGCGGGTTCGCAATCCGCCCGACAACGCCGCCTATTTTCATCCTTATTGGCGTGCAGCCACTCATGGCGTCTGCTCCACAGAAGGGGGCGTGGCGAGCTTCCTCGGTCATGCAAATCACATCCCAAATGCGCCCTGTCAACGCTTATCTCGGGCTAAGCCGAAGCCAGTCTTGCGGGATCATTCATCGCCAACAGCATGCGAACGCCCGATCGATCTGCCCGGCAGCATCATTCTCCATCATCATGGGGGAAGGGCTCCTCCATGACATCTGTTTCAAAATCGTCCTCACCCTGAATATGATATTCCTCGATAATCTGCCGGGCGCGAGGAGCCAGATTCGCGGGCACCAACACCCGGGCCTCGGCCAGCTTGCCGATCTGAATGCCATAGGCCTGACTGAGAGCCGTATTGGTAACAAAGGCATCGATGCCTTCGCTGGCTAACAGGGCCTTGACCATATCAGCCTCCAGGATATTGGCGGCAATGTACACAACCACTGGCCGATACGGATCGCCGCCGTGGGCTGTCTGCGGCCGGGCGGCAGCGCGGGCTCGGGACCAGAAGCCCCGCAGAAGATGGGTAACACGTGTTGTCATGGGCTGATTATATCACGTTTCGGGCAAAAGCTGTATCACATACGACTCAGGAACCTGCACCGCTACCACCCGGCCCTTGACGCAAACTTCGCCCTCGGCGGACAGGGTGATGTCGACTACGACCTTGCGGCCTTTGACTTCGGCAATGCGACCGCGCAACTCCAGCTCGGGCCCCAACGGCGTGGGCTTGAGAAAATCAACGTGCAGGGATGCGGTGAGGAAACGTCGCGGGGGCTCGCTGTCCATGGATCGACCTTCGGCCCGGTAGGCCGCGGCCGCGGCCGAGCCGGTGCCATGACAATCGATCAGCGAAGCCAGCAGGCCGCCATACACGTAGCCGGGAATGGCGATATGGTAGGGGGCGGGCGTGAAATGGGCTACGGTTTCGTCACCATCCCAATAACTCTGCAGGCGATGCCCATGTTCATTCAAGCGTCCACAACCGTAACAATAGCTGAGATGGTCGGGATAGTAATCCTGAAAGGCTTTTTGGCTCATGATGCGCTCCTGTGGTTGGACGATGTGCGCAGATCAAACTGCTGTGACGAGATATCAGGTATCGTTGGAATCGTGAGCAAAGGGACCGGTATAGCCCTGGCTGCGCAGCCAGGCGCGCTCTTCGGCGCTGAGGGAGGCGGTGGCCAACAGATCGGGCCGGCGTTCCAGGGTGCGCTGCAATGATTGGCGTCGTCGCCAGGCAGCAACCTGGGCATGATGCCCCGACCGCAAGATAGCAGGCACTTCCCAACCGCGAAAAACAAGCGGCCGCGTGTAGTGGGGGCCTTCGAGCAAAGCGGTGGCATGAGAATCCTCGGCTGCGGCGAGCTCATGGCCCAGTGCGCCCGGCAACAGGCGCACCACGGCATCAACGATCACCATGGCAGCCAGCTCGCCTCCCGAAAGCACATAATCACCGATCGATATCTCATCGGTGACCAGATGTTGGCGCACGCGCTCGTCAACGCCCTCGTAGCGACCACAGACAAACATCAATCGCTCGTGGGCAGCCAGTTCGGCCACGACCTGCTGGTCGAGCACCCTGCCTTGCGGGCTGAGCAGGATGACAGGGCAAGGATCGTCCCCGCGGATCGCCTCCACAGCCGCAAAAATAGGTTCCGGTTTCATTATCATGCCACCGCCCCCGCCGTACGGGGTGTCGTCGGTCATCTGGTGTTTGTCGGTGGCCCAGTCGCGGATATTGTGCGTATGAATCTCCACCAGACCCCGCTCGATGGCCCGCTTGATGATACTGGCCCCAAATGGACCGGAAAACATCTCCGGAAAAATGGAGAAGATATCGATGCGCATGGCGTTCAACACTCCCTGATCATGCGCGGCAGACGACCATCCAGCACGGGCAGGATCTCGGGCAACGCTTCCACCCGTACACAGTTAACGTCGGTAAACACCCGGCGTTCATCGATCAACACGGCATCGATGCCGGCCGCGGTTGCGCCCACGATGTCGGCGAAATAATTATCGCCAATGTACACCACTTCATCGGCAGCGATATCGCCCCCACGTTGCAGGGCATGATGAAAGATCTCTGGCGAAGGTTTCCACACGCCCACTTCACCGGCTGCCAGGGTGAAATCAAAGAACGAGTCAATGCCCAGCTCCTCCAGCACCTCATCAAAACTATAGCTGCGGTTGCTTAACACGCCCAGGCGTACGCCACATTCCTGCAGGGTGGAAAGCGTCTCGATAGTGCCATGCACGAGGCGCGATCGCGGCTGATAATGCTCACGGACGAGGGCGCCAAAACGCTCCACCTCATCAGGCTGCGGTGGATGCCCGGCTTGCGTCATCAGGCGGGCGATAAAGCGTGACCACACCTGATCAGAGCCGTAGGTTTCGATGTCCGACACCAGTTCCGGGCTTTGCGCCCAGTACTGATGCACCCAGCGCTCAGTCAATCGCCACTGAAAACCGTCGACATGAATGCCCATATCGAGCAAGAATGTATGCAGGGCATCCATGAAATGCGGCTCAGATTCCCGCAACGTCCCATCAAGATCAAAAAGTACAACGCGATAAGTAGAAGCCATGGTCGATTTGTAAGGAATGGAGAGGTGGTTTCTCAACATCATAGCGGACAGCGGACGCTTAGCCAAATTCAGGCCCTCGCAGATAGCCGATTCTGCCAGGAGGCGTTACAATTGACTTCCACCCCCTAACGATCCCAGGCCCAAAAACCTCTGGCAAGCGCTTCATCCTCCCCGGAGCTTTCACATTTATGTCGATTCGTGTGCAAATTCGGATGCTCGGCATCCCCCTGTTTATCGTGCTGACGCTTTTAACCGCCTGTAACAACAAGGAACCGACGCCGACGCCCTCCTCTTCCCCCACTTCCTCCCCCATCCTGTCCCCCACCGCTGGACTGCCGACGCCGGTTGCTCTCTCCCCCACGCCCCTGCCGACGTCCACGCCTCTGCCCCCCACCCCCACGCCGGCCCCGATCACCCTTGCCATACCGCCATTGCCTGCAGCATGGCAAAAAGCGCTGGAAACGCAATTACAGCAGACGCCCATCCTCGACGACGGTCGTCCCCTGCGCCTGGACCCTGCCGGCAGCAATCAATTGCAGTGGCAGGTGCTGTCGTCGGCCACGGGCACGGTGCTGGCCCAACGTTTTTATGCGCTGGCGGCTCCTTTTGCCACCGTACGCGATGGCCTGACAACAGAAGAATTCAGGGCCTGGTGGCAGGGAAAGGCCAAACACAGGGTGTGGCTGCAGGCCGACGAAGCTGCCCTGTTGGCTGCGGTTTGGGGTCAGCCTGTGGCCGCCCGCATCACGGAGTCCGCTCCCAGCGCCGCCCAGCTCGCGGACGCCAAAAGCTGGACGCTGCTGCCATTCGATGCCCTGGACCCCTCGTACAAGGTGCTGCAAATCGATGAACAGAGCGTCCTCAGCAACCAGTTGCAACCCTCGCGTTATCCCCTGGCCCTGGCGCTGACCCTGCAGGGCCCGGATGCCGCCCTCCTGCAGCCGTGGCTGACGCCGGTGCTGCAACCGGCCAGCAATCGCGACGCCTCGCGTCTGACGCAGCTGATCATGACCGGGGTCACTGCCATGTCGCGCGGCACAGCCGAAAAAATGGAGGAAAAGGGCTATCTGTACCCGGCGCTTGTGATCTCGGACACGCTGGCGGCCGCGGATATCACCCATGTCAGCAACGAAGTGCCCTTCATCGAGGGATGCAAGGTGAACAACACCTATATGAACCTGGTGTTATGCAGCGATACCCCTTACTGGCAGGCGCTGGAAGCCATCGGCACCGACATCGTGGGTTTGAGCGGCAATCATGTCAACGACTTCGGCCGCAAAGGCACCCGCGAGTCGCTGGGATTCTACAGGAAAAACAACATCCCCATTTATGGCAGCGGCCTCAACGAAAAGGAGGCCTGCGCGCCCCTGCTGTGGGAAGATCACGGCAACCGCTTTGCATTCCTGGCCGCACTGGCCTGGTGGC
>JAJRXO010000126.1 GCA_024276255.1 Chloroflexota bacterium
AATCGGCAGATCATACATCAAGCTTTGTTGCAGACGGGTGGCGGCATCGCCCATCATCACGCCTTTTGCAAGGCCCTCGGCCGAAAGGCCTGCCGTGAGTAGACCATAGTAAAAACCGGCTGTCCAGGCATCACCTCCGCCTAGGCGATCCCACACATGCAGGCCACGCACCGCGGGCGAGCGAAAAAAGGCACCATCGGATGTGGAAGCACAGGCTTCCCAGCGTTGCTCCTCCATCGTATCGACATAACGCATGGTAAAAGCCACGGCACGCAAGTCAAAGCGCTCGATGACAGCCTGAGCCACTGCCTGCAGCGCCTCGTCTGGCAGGCCTTCGATATTCTCGCTACGGATGGCATCGCCCCAGCGGCCATCGCAGCCGATGTTGTAAAACGCGGCCATGTCCTGCACAGTGGTGATCAGCACATCCACGTGGTCTTCCAGTATGGGGGTGAGCGTGGCTCTGGCCGCCTGCAGGGGCCACAGGGTACGGCGATAATTGAAATCAAGCCCTACCAGACAGTGGGCCGGCTTGTGCACCAATGCCTCACGAAAGGCAGCCAGCCAATGGTTGGTGCTGTAGCCGCTGTGTGCGGCCAGCCCAAAGGTGATGCCGGTTGTATGCAGTAACCTAGCCCCGGCTAGGGCCTGAGCCCAGGCCACCATACCCTTCCCCAGCCGTGAACTGGCGGCGTACATGCGTTGGTACACGCCGACCGTGGGCCGGGGGGTGCGACCAAGTTCGAAGATGAAGCGGGCCATGGGTTCGGTTTTGGGGGCCCACACGAAAAACCGCGTATCTACACCGTAAGAGCGGGCCGTGTTGCGCAGCATGTGGCCGTAGGGGTTGTCGGGTACGCGGGTGATATAGGCGCTGGGAATACCCCAACGGCTGAGGGCGACGGTGGTCGAAAACTCGCTACCAGCCAGTGATAGATAAACCAGTCGTGTGCGTTCCGGTCGTTCCAGATCGGCTGGAGTGTCGCGCACCATAGTCTCGCCAAAGCTAACAAACCAGGGATCGGTGGCGGCAGGGGATGCGTCGTGGCCACCGGCAACTGCGGGTTGTGAATTCATGGGTGTATCCGTCATGAAGACGCTTTACGAAGCTGTTTCGGACGCGGGCTCTGGCCCAGGCCAGCCCAATTCGCGGGAGATTTTTCCGGCGGCCTGCAAGACCACAGGGGCCAGGGCTTCCATGCGTTGCCGATCCAGAAACGGTGTGGCGCTGGCAATACTGATGGCGGCTACGCATTGACCCGTGCCATCGAAAATGGGGGCTGCCACGCAGCGGATGCCGATTTCGTTTTCTTCCATGTCGAAGGAATAGCCTCGTTGGGCGGTGCGGGCCAGTTCTTGGAAAAAGGCTTCCGGCTCGACTTTGGTGTAGGGGGTTTGGCGCTTAAGATGCGGGATGAAGCGTTGCCATTGAGTGGGTGGCAACTGCGAGAGCAGGGCTTTTCCCAGGCCGGTGCAATACGCCGGTTGGCGGCCGCCAATGGTCGAGGCCATGTGAAGCCCCCTTTCTCCATCCACTTTATCGAGATAGAAGACCTCGTTGCCTTCCAGGATGCCCAGGTGCACGGTTTCATGGGTCTCTGATGCAAGCCATTCCAGGTGCGGGCGGGCCAGCGTGGGCAAATGCAGTTGGTTATGTGCCTTGAATCCCAGCTCGATGAGCTTGGGGCCCATGTGATAGCCGCGCCGCGGCTCATAGCGCAGGTAATCTGCTTGCACCAGCGTATGGAGTAAACGATAGGCGGTGCTGGTGGACAAGCCTGTCGTGCGGCTGATGGTTTGCAGGTCCTGCACACCGTCCGCCACGGCTTCCAGCAAGGCCAGTGCACGGATGACTGTGCGGGCGCCGCTGCTTTTAGTGGATGGCGAATCTGTCATCTTGACCTCGTCTGGGAAGGACGGTACTGACAAGAGAGTTTGAGCTTACAGGGCGAAAGCCAGAACTGCATCGAACGCACTCTCTTAAACGCGACCGGGGCGCAAGGTTATTATTCTCCGTGGCGTCCTCTACATGATGAGGGGAGAACTTTCTGGTTGCGATCTGTTGGCTCAGGTGCTCCGTCCTTGCACAACAACATAGAGCGGCCTACCTTCCTGCGCCCAGTTAATCACATTCAGCGCAGCTTTCCGACGCAGTTCCAGTCCCGCCTGTTCTGAATACCAGGCGGCATGGGGACTGAGCAGCAGGCGAGGATGTTGTAAAATTGGCAGCTCAGGCGGCGGCGGTTCCTGGGGAAGTACATCGAGGGCGGCGCCGGCCAGATGTCCGCTGTCTAAAGCCCCTTGTAGCGCTGCCAGATCAATCAGGCCACCACGCGAGACATTTACGAGATAGCTGCCAACCGGCATGTGACTGAGAAAGTCCTCGTCCACGAGGTTCCGGGTTTCAGCCAGCAAAGGTAGGTGCAACGAGACAACATGTGAACGGGCCAGGAGGGCGGGCAGGTCGTCTTCATGTTGCACAAAGTCTGGCCAGGCTGCGACAGGCAGATAGGGATCATAACCAATGATACTGCCAAACAGGGGTTGAGCGAAAGTCGCCAGCTGACGGCCGATACGGCCAAGGCCCACCACGCCAAGCGTGCGCGTGCTCAGGCGGTGGAGGGGGCCACTGCTTTGATATTGCCAAATGCCACGGCGCACGTCCGCATCCAGCCAGGGGAGGTGGCGAAGGAGAGCCAGTATCATGGCCAGGGCGTGGCTGGCGACTTCTTCAACGCCGTAGTCGGGCACATTGGCCACCCACACCCCCAACTCCTGTGCTGCCTGCAAGTCAACGGTATCGACGCCCACCCCGTAGCGACTGACGAGTCGTATCTGAGGAAGGGCTTCCAGCACATGGCGGGTGATGGGCGCGTATTGGGTGATCAGGGCGTGGGCATCTTGGCCGGCAACAATGACATCCTGCTCGCTGCGGCATTGGGCAATAGCCACCGTAAAACCTGCTTCTTGCAGGGGTGGTACTTCGAGGGCGTGCAGATCTGGATATTCGGCGTCGGTGATCAAGACTTTCATAGTCGGTAGATCAGGATTTGACGGCGCCGGCCGTGAGGCCCTTGACGATGTATTTTTGCGCCAGGATGAAGAAGGTGATGCTGGGGATGACGGCGATCACGCCCGCCGCGCTCATGCGGTTCCAGTAGGTGAGCTCGTCTCCGACGAAGTAATAGATGCCCACGGTCAGGGGTTTGAGTTCGTCAGAGTTGATGAATAAGTAGGGGGCCAGGAATTCGTTCCAGGTCCACATAAAGGCCATGACCGCTACAGCCATGATGGCCAGAATGGTAACGGGCAGGACGATGCGGAAGAGCGTACCTGTCCGGGACGCGCCATCGATGACCGCGGCATCGATCAATTCACGCGGAAAGTCGTCGAAAAAGCCTTTGAGCAGCCACACCATGAGCGGGTAGGACAGATAGATGGTGTAGATGATTACGGCGGTGCGGGTGTTGATCAGCCCCAGCTTGAGGAAGACCACGTAAAAGGGCAGGATCAGGGAGATCGGAGGGATGACACGGGTAAAGATGAAAAGTGTCAGCACGGTGTTGCTGCCCTTGAATTTGTATTGGCTGAGGCCATAAGCCGTGAAGGTGCCGGCCACCAACGTGAATGCCACTGTCACCAGGGCAATGATGGTGGAGTTCAGGAGATAGGTGGGCAGTGGGGCCTTGTTCCAGGCCTGGGAATAGGCTTCCAGGGTGAAGTCGTGCGGCCAATAAGTAGGCGGCGACTGGAAGAGCTCACTCATGGTTTTGAACGAAGACAACACCATCCACAAAAGGGGCAGTAGCAGGAAAAAGAGAATGAAACTTACAACTACGTAGGCCGTGAGCCGCTGTTCAAGGATGCGGTCAAGCGTACGACGTATCATGATTTAGCGCTCCCCGAATGCCATGCGAATAAAGCCAACGCCGATAAGCAGGGTGAGGATAAAAATGACGACACCCGTGGCGGCAGCTACGCCAAAATTCAGATATTTAAAAATGGAATCGAACAAATATACGCCTCCGAGATAGGTCGATTTGGCTACCCCGCCGCCGGGCGTCATGGAGAAGATCACATCCACAGTGCGGAAGGAGAACATGATTGTTGTGAACAGTCCCAGCAGGATGGGGCGGCGGTTGAGGGGCACCGAGATATAGGCGAAACGGTCGAACACGTCGGCGCCATCCACCTTTGCCGCTTCGTACAATTCCTGTGAGATGGCCTGCAGGCCCGCCAGGATGAGAATGGCCATAAAGGGGATTCGTGTCCAGGCATCAGCCACGATCACGCCGACCATAGCCAGACGTGGATTGCCGAAAATGTTTATTGGCTCCTGGATAAGATGTAGTTTGAGCAGGATGTCGCTGAACACTCCGAATGCGGGATTAAACACCCAGGCCCAAATGAAGCCGCTGATCACCAGCGGCACTGCCCACGGCAATACAGTGAGCGAGCGAAAGATGGCCACACCCTTGCCCATGGCATTCAGCCCGTGGGCGAGCGCCATACCCACGAAAAAGGTGAGGGCTGTGGAGCCCATCGAGAAAATGATCGTGTTTTTCATCGACAGCCAGAACACCCGATCATCGAACATGTACTGGTAGTTTTTAAGGCCGATGAATTTGATCGGGCGGATGTTATCGTAGCGTAGAAAGCTGAGGCCAAAGAGATAGCCGGAGGGGATAAGCACCAGGACCAGCAACAAGATCAGGCCTGGCAAGGATAACAGTGCCCCGTATTTACTGTCGCTTAGTCGCATAAACGCACTCCTGGAGCGTTGGCAGGTGGGAAAACGACCGGCGAGGCGCCGGCAGAGCATCTGCACGATGATGCTGAGCGCCTCGCCGGGGCAAAGAAGGAGAAGAATCTGTCAGCAGCGAGGGTGGTCGATGCTATTGCGGTGACAGGTATTTGGTGATGTCGGTGTTGGCAGCCTGCAGCGCTTCCAGCGGTTCCATCTCGCCAGTAACGGCCCTGCCGTAGTACTCGATCAGGGCTTCAAGAGCCGCTTTCGAGCCGGGCGGGAAGGCTTCCATCACCGTCGTCTCGGCCGAGGCGCGACGGGCCTCCAGCTTGGGCACTTCGGTGACATGCGGCGGAGCCTTGATGTCGAGCTCTTTGGCGGCAGCGTCTACCAGATCCCAGTCCACCTTGCTGATGATGTCGGGTTCGTAGGTGGCGGGCAGCCATGATTCGTTGCCCTCGACAGCCATTTCATACATCTGCGCCTGCTTGCTGCGGCGATAATCGAACCACAGCATGGCGGCAGCCTTCACCTTGGGAGGGGCGAATTTATTGATCAGATTGGCGTCGAAGTCGATGAAGGCGGCGCGGTTCGAGCCGGGTTGGGAGGCGTCCCACTTGGGCGGAGCCACCACGTCCCAGTCCGTGCCCAGTTCGGGCCAGGCTTCAGTGTTGGTGAACTGCATGGCGTAGGTGGAGAAGCCGAGCATGAAGGCGGCTTTACCCAGGCCGAAGGTCTTCTGGTAGTCTTCCCAAGTGTAGCCCAACACGGCCTCGTCGGCAATGCCCTCTCTCACCAGGTTCACCCAGTATTCCCAGGAGTTCTGGAATTCGGGGCTCATCACATCCCACGAACCGTTTTTCAGCACCCGGCCACCCTGCGAATACACACCGGCCTGCAGCATGTGCGACAGGTTGTAGTCGCCGGGGAAGACAATGCCATACGAGTCGGTCTTGCCCTGCGAGACGAAGTATTCGCGAGCTTTCTTGGCCGCGCGATAGACATCCTGCCAGGTTTCGGGCACGGGTTCGCCGATAGCTTCCAGCACCGAGGGCCGGTAGAAGAAGAGATAGGATCGCTCCGTGTCGCAGGTGCCATAGAAATGACCTTCCCACTGGATGGCGTCCACCAGGCCTTTGGGATACAGCGCCTGTACTTCAGGCGGCCACAGCACGTCCAGCGATTCGTGCCAGCCGGCGGCCATGGTTTGCGTCAGTTCCAACGGAGCGTCGGTATGGCTGACGATGGCCACGCTGCTGTCTTTGGACGAAAGCGTGGAAAGGGTCTTGGCGAAAAGAAAGCCCGCGCCAACATCGATGTTCTTGAGCTTGATGCCAGTAAGCTGCTCAAAGATCATCATGTTTACTTTGGTGGCGATGTCCCCTTGCATACCACCGGAATTGTAAAACACGATTTCATCTACACCGGCTGTAGCCTCTTGCCAGCCCTCAGGCAGCACATATTCGTCCGCCAGCAGGCGTTCGGTCATGGGCATGGGCTCATTCCACTTGATCTGCTCCCAGGGCTGGAGCGGAACAGGCGTGGGCGTGGCCTCTACCACTTTTTCAACGACTTTTTCAACCACTTCCGGTGTGGGTGCCGGCTGTGAACAGGCCGTTAAAACAGCCAACACCAGGATCAACACAAATGTGAGAACCAAACCTTTTTTCATTGTGCTTCTCTCTCCTTGGAGAAAACGAGTGAATACAGTAGCGCGCAAGTGCCATGATGCCTGCGCTGGTTTCGGCGTCGATAGATGAACTGAATTGGCTGGACTCACCTCCTTTACAATGACAGAAAGTGGTGCCTGGACGCTAACGATTTGAGTTTCCCACCACGTACTCTCTCGAATTCCACATAGCGTTGAGCCATTTATGCGTGTCATTCGAACAATATGTGGCAAGGTTACTCAAGCATCTGTTACTGTTTTCGCCTGGCACCAGCAAGATGAGGGAACGATAGATTTGGCCAGTCGACGAGACGTCATTGACTCAGTGTGGCCATCCATAGTGGTGTCAGCAATACGATGCAAGGACATTAAATTGCATAGAATGAAAATAGCATTTATAGAATGGGAATTATAATGCACTTGCTCGAAGATGTCAAAAGTTACAATGCAGAAAAGACGCCCCGGCGTTGCACACAGCTAAACCGCTCGCCGCCCCACTGCGCACCGAACTTCAAGGCCTCGGTTATCTGGCAGATGCCTCTAGCGGATGTCCTCCCGCTCCCAGTGATCGCCCATGGTGCGCCGACCAACAGCCAGCCCCTGGCCTGATGACACCTGACGCTGGACAGAGGGATCGGCCAAGGTATCGACTCTCAGCCGTACACCGTGGCCTGGTCCCTGAGGCAAAGCAAAGCTGCCGTTTTCGAGTAACGGCGTATAAGCGCTGATAGTGGCAAAAGCCTCCCGGTACAGGGCTCGGCTGGACTCCACAAAGAACAGGTTGTGGATGTGGGCAGCGAGGTGCAGGCACACGGCGTGGCATACTGGTCCCGACAAATTATGCAGTACCAGTGGCACACCAAAAGTGTCGGCCAGCGCGGCCATGCGGCGTGTCTCGGCCACGCCGCCGTTCCAAAGGGGATCGGTCATGAGGATGGAACCGGCTTGTTTGACCAGCCATTCACGTACCTGCCAGCGTGTCATCAGCGTCTCAGAGCCCACAACCGGAATACGAATACGCTGTGTCAGCAGCCGCAGTTCATCGATATGCAGCGCTGGCAGAGGGTCTTCGAGGAAGAGAATGTCATAAGGCTCGAGCGCCTGGGCGATGCGCTCGGCTGCCACCCGGTTCCAGCGAAAATGGCATTCGATACCGATTTCTATCTCGTCGCCGACGGCTTCACGAATACGGCGGATGGGCTCCAGGGCGCGTTCAAGAGCCGCCGGTTCGATGTATTGGCCGTGCGATTGCTCACTAAAAGTGTCGAACGGCCAGATTTTCATGGCCCGCACGCCATCGGCCAGCAGGCTCTTTGCCAGAGAACCAGCGTCACCCTGGCGCCATGTTTCGTAATCACGTGTCTCACCAAAGCTGATGCACGTGTTGTATGTGGGGATGCGCTCGCGCACTTTCCCCCCTAAAAGCTGGTAAAGGGGCATGTCGGCCTCCTGGCCCAGCAGGTCCCACAGTGCGATCTCGACCGCCGACAAAGCACGCAACTCGGCGCCGCTATAGCCGTGATACAGCAGGTTGTCGAACACAAAGCGCCACAGACCTTCAATGTCTTGAGACTCCTGCCCCAGCAAGAGCGGGGCCAGCGTGCCGTGCAAAGCGCCAAGCGTCCCGGCTGTTTTCTCTGATGTTTCTCCCAATCCTACGAGACCACTATCGCTATGCACTTGCACAAACAGTGTGCGCGGCATGTGCGGCCATTGCAAACTTTCGATGGCAGCGATCCTGGACATGTCTGATAACCTCATTGTATATAAGTGCCAGGGCAACTGGCTCGACAGAGATATCTAGATTCGAAATCGGCTTCATATTCCGAGTATGAACGCGGGCGATGAAACGTAGCAGGTCATGCATTTTTGTGGCAGCTTATCGCCGCCGGTGACGACGCCGGGTTGCCCTGGGACGAGATGGCTCCTCACCGGCCCCGGTCAGGCGTAGGGGCGGAATCTGCTCTGGTGGCAGCGCTGGCGGTTCCCACTGACGCACGGCTGCCAACATGGCATCGATACTTTCGGCCGGCATGCCTGGTGAGATGCCCCCTCCCAGAGACAAGATCAGTCCACCCCCTGGGGCTGCCCGATCCAGACAGTTCTTTGCCCACTCATATACGACTTCTGGCGGCTGTCGTGTCGCGATGTGCAAGGGAGGGATGTTGCCCATGAGGGCAATGCGGTTGCCGATGACCTTCTTTGTTTCCAGAAGATCCACGTCATACGTAAAATTGAGGACATCAAAACCAGCGCGGGTAAAAGCGGGAAAGAGATGGGCGCAGGGGGTGTCATTGTGATATACCCGGATCAGTCCTTCGAATTCGCCAAAAATGCGCTGCAGACAGGGCTCGACGAATTCCTCATAATGCTGCAATGACACCATGCCGACAATGTCGTCAAGCAACATGATTCCCTCTGGCTCGTGCAGGATATCCAGCTGGGCATGCAGGAACTGGATCAGGGTGGTGGTAATTTTTTCCACGATGCGATGAATGAGATCGGGATGTTGTACGATGCCCGTCATCAGGCTGTTGATGCCCATGATCCAACCGGCAGTCACCATGGGGCCACGCGCACATACCATTTTGATACCCCCGCCCTCAGCCCGCAATCTTTCTTCGGCATAGCGATACAGCCGATAGACCAGGGGCATGAGCCCATCTTCATACACATTGGGCAGGGGCGCCTCGGCCCAATGTTCCAATGATGTGGTAACCGGCTCCAGGGCCGGGGGACTGTCGTCGTGCCAGTGGATGCGGACGCCGAATGCGGATGGTTCGACCGCCATACCATACTCGACCCAAAAGCCCGGGATCCAAACTACGCCGGGAAATCGTGTAAGCAGGGCGCGCTGAATATCGAACCAGGTCTCGGGAAAAAGGTAATAATCCTTGGTGTTGATGCCGGCATAACCGGCCAACCAGGGACTGTCGACTATCAGTGCCAAAGGTGGTTTGGCGGGTTCGCCCAGGCGGGCCGCAAGTTTGAAGTCTTGCCAAAGAGTTGTATTGTTCATCATAATTAGGGGGTGTGAAAAGACAAGAAGTGAGTGGGGGGCTCATCTAGAGTTGGGTATAGGCGGCGATGATGTGCTGTAGAAATTGCTTTTGATTCATCTGCCAATATGTACTGGAAAAGATTTCCACCTCGTAGAAGCCGCCAAAGCCTGCGGCCTGGATGGCCCGGCAAATGGCCGCCAGGGGAATGCAACCCTCTCCCATCAGGCCCCGATCGTTCAGCATATCCGTCGTGGGTACCTTCCAATCGCTGAGGTGCACTGCAAATAGACGCCCCAGGCGGCCGCAGCGGGCGATCTCATCATACAGATGGGGATCCCACCAGACGTGATACACGTCCAGCACCACGCCGACCTGAGGCGAGCCCAGACGTTGGGCCATATCGATGGCTTGAGCGAGCGTGTTGACGGCCGAGCGATCGGCCGCATACATCGGGTGTAGGGCTTCGATGCCCAGGCGCACGCCACAGGACTCGGCATGGGGCAGGATGGCGGCGATGCCGGTCTCGATTTGTTGCCGTGAGAGCTCCAGCGGCTGGCCTGGGGTGGCGCCGCACACCAGCACCAACAAGGGGGCACCCAGGGCTGCGGCCTCGTCGATGGCCGTCAGGTTGCCATCGATAGCCTGCCTCCGTTCGGCCGCCGTGTGGCTCGTGAAAAAGCCGGCCCGACACAGGGACACTACCTGCAAGCCCGCATTCCCGATGCGTTCACCCGCGCGCCGTACATCCTGCCCGGCCAGCGCCTGGCGCCACACTGAGATGCCACCGATGCCGGCGCGACTGTATTGCTCGATCGCCACATCCAGCGACCATGGGCGAGTGGTGATAGTGTGTATGCAGAGTCGGGAAAGATCCATGTCAGGAAATGTGCATGGCCATGTTCTGAGCCTGGATGGCCAATTCGATGGCTTTGAAGGCGTGTGCTTGCGGCTGGGCCTGCTCGCTGCGCTGCAGGCAGTCGAGAATGAGCTGTCCGAAAAAGGGAAAGCCCACTTGGCCATGCAGGGCGAAATGCTGCATGCCCTGGTGATTGACGAGATACAGGTGGTCGCCGCTCTCCTCGCGAGCGATGTCGATGTACTTGCGCAGCTCAATGGTGCCATCGCTGCCCATGATAAACGTGCGTCCATCGCCCCACACGGGCAGCCCGTCAGGCGTGAACCAGTCCACCCGGAAATACATGGTGGCTCCGTTGTCGGCCAGTAGCGTGGCATCGCCGAAATCCTGAAAGCCAGGGTATTGCGGATGTCGATAATTGGCTATCTTGCTGTGCAGTACCCTGGCATCCTGCGCGCCGGCATAAAACAGAAACTGTTCGATCTGATGACTGCCGATGTCGCAGAGGATGCCGCCGTAGCGGCCGGGGTCGAAGAACCAGGCCGGACGCGATGGCAGATTGGCGCGATGCGGCGCCAGATTGACTACCTGCAGCACCCGGCCGATGGCCCCCTGCTGGATGAGATCGCCGGCAAATACGGCGGATTCGACATGCAGGCGCTCAGAATAATAGACGGCGTATTTGCGGGCCGTCGCCGCCACCCTGGCGCGTGCCAGTGCCAGCTGTTCCAGCGTGGTGAGGGGAGGTTTGTCGGCAAAGAAATCCTTGCCTGCATCCATGACCCTCAGGCCAATGCTGCAACGGTCGGCAGGCACAGCAGCACATGCCACCAGGTGGACGGTGGGATCATCAAGCACCTGGGCTTCGCTGTTGGCGGCCCGGGCCTGGGGAAAACGTCGGCGGAATGCGGCAACTTTGATCGGATCGGGGTCGTAGACCCAGGCCAGCTCGGCGCCGGCTTCGATGAGCCCGTTGCACATGCCGTAGATGTGACCGTGATCCAGACCCACGGCGGCAAAGCGGAATTCACCGGCATCTACCACCGGATTGGGTTTGCCCTGCGGGGCATACATCATGCCATCTGCTCGCTGCATGGGATTGATCCTGCAATTCATGTTGAATTAGCTGTAGGCAAGAACGCCGTTGCGCTACTGATAATCAGAGCCAAATGAAATCTGATCGTCGGCGAAGCCTTCGACGGTGTGGGTTTTTTCGTGAAAGTGTGGCGCGTGGGTCAGGACGCCTTCCCGGGAGTAGAAGGGGGAGGTGGAAGGTAGAGGGAGGCGCACGATCTCGCCGGTAAACCCCGATTGGTAGATGGCTGTTACCAGTTCGATCGTGTTGCGGCCCTGCACACCGTCGATCAGTAGGCCGGCTTTGCCCTCCACGGCGGCCAGCATGTTCTCGATTTGCCCAGCATGCCCCTCCCTGGGGACTTCTGGCAGTCCCTGGAAAAAGCGATCGATCTCGGCTTCTGTCTCGGGGTCGGGATCAGGAAAGCCGTTGGGGCGCTGTTTGTGGGCATGGACCTGCCAGGGCACGGAAACGCCTGCCCGTTCGCCCTGAAAAGTGAAGCGCTGCAGCTCACCGTGGTGCACCAGCGAAGCCGTGATCTGGCCCAGGCGACCGTCCTCATAGCGCAGCACAGCCGTGGAAAAGTCCTCCACCTGCGAGTTTTCGTGGTTCAGGTTGGTGACCACGGCGTGCACGGTCTGCGGCATGCCCATCATCCACTGGAAGAGGTCGATGTGATGAACGGCATGGTTGAGCGTACAGCCGCCGCCTTCCTTCTCCCAGGTGCCTCGCCACCATAGGTCGTAGTAGTGGCTGCCCCGCCACCAGAAGGAGTCGACCATGCCATACAGGATGCGGCCGACAATGCCGCTATCGAGAACCTGCTTGAGTTTCTTCAGAGGGCTACGAAAGCGATTTTGCGCCACCACGGAGAGAAGTTTGTTGCTGTGTCGCTGCGCTTCCAGGATGCGGTCGCACTGGGCCAGGGTGGGAGCCATGGGTTTTTCCAGCAACACGTGTACACCAGCCTGTAGCAGATCGATTGCAGCCTGGGCGTGGGCGTATGGCGGCAGACAGATCGCAGCCAGGTCTATGCGTTGGTCGGCGAGCAAGTCCTGCCACGAACTATAGATGGCAGCGTCAAGCTGGAACTGCTCGGCTTTTTGCGCCGCGCGCTCAGGCGTGCGGTTGACCAGCGCCGTGATACGGCAACGGTCAGGGAATTGCATGAATCCCCGGATGTGAGCCGGGGCGACAGCCCCGGTACCAATGATAGCGACTCGAAGCATGGTTTGTTTGCTTATTGATGGTGAGGATGTGTGGGCGCAAACGAATGAAAACCCGGTCCGTCTGCGTCCGTTTACAGTCTATTTGCCAGATATTTTCTTGCGGATTTGCCTTCTTGCCCGGGTTCCCGACGCACCAGCTGCCAGTGACCATGCCACGGTGATGATCATCGCCACAAGCAACCCTACCAGGGGGGCAACGGGCTGGCCCCACAGCGTCAGCAGCACAGCCACGAGCGAGCCGGGAGCCCACGTCCACGCAGGGATGCCATATGGCGCTTTACCGTGCCGGCGACGGGACGACTCCACGGCCAGGGGCACGATCAGGGGCGGCAGCATGGCGGCTAACAGAGCCAGCCAGCTTCCCAGCCATAGGTCAAAACGAAGGAGTGCTAGCATGTAGGCGATGGTGGTAATCAACACCATGCCGCTGCGTTCGGGGATATTGAGCGCGGCGCGCAGGCCAGGCGCGCCCGAGTAAAGTGTGGTGAACGTGGGGGCCAGAATGGAGAGAAAAAGCAACAAATTGCCAATGCCCAAGGCCCTGTGAGAGGCCAGTAGTGCCACAAGGTCGGCCTCACCCGTGCCCCGATAGATGCTGGCGCCGGCCAGCATCAGGAGCAGCACAGGCAGCACCAGCAGATTGATCAGCAGGAACAGATCCTGGCGGCGACGCAGGCCACAGGTGAAGTCGGGCGCCCGCACACTGAAGACAGAGACATAGCCCACCAGCACAGCCACATCGCTGATAAGAAAGAGGGGATTGCCGAGGTCCAGGCTGATGGGCGTGGTGCGCGCGGCCAGGCGACTTACCAGCAAACCCGCCAGTAGCAGCACCGAGAGGGTTGCCAGTGCGGCCAACCTGTTCCAGCTACGGATGCCGCGCAATGAGAGAATGAGCACGGGCAGGGCAATACCCAGCGCCGCCAGCCATAGCGGGAGTCCCAGCAGGCGTCCCAGGGCGGCACCTCCCAGGGCCATGTTGAAACCCGACCAGCCGATCATACCCAGGGCGATCACCCCGCCTACGATGCGCTGCATGCCCGGCCCAAAGTAAATGGGCGTGACCTGCGTGAGGGTACGACCGTCGCCGTGCGGCGGCTGCAGGCCCAGCAGGCCCTGGAACCAGAGGATGGCAAACATCAGGGCATAGGCAAAGAGGATCGCCAGCAGCGGCACGGCCCCGCCGTGACGTCGCGTGATCAGGGCCCCGATCAGCAGGGAACCTGGTGAGGTCCCGATGCCCAGCCATGCGCCGGAGACCTGCCACCAGCGTCGTTCTGCCACCGTGTATGCGCTCATGAATGGGCGTCAGTCAAACCATTCGTCGGCAGGGTTGAAGGCCGGAATGGCGGTGATGGCCACGCGTAGCTGGCCCACGGCCCGGTGCCGGCAGCCAGGTTTGATAAGGATGGCCGAAAAAGGTCGCACCGGAACGCGCTCACCGTCCAGTTCCATGATGCCTTCGCCCGCTAAGATCAAATAGAGCTCAGTGGTTTCCTTGTGATAATGTACCCGTGCATCTTCCTGCACGTTTAGCAGATGCAGGCTGGCCCGCTGTTCCGCATCCTGCGTAAAGGCGCGGCGGGTGATGCCGCAGGGGCAGGTGATAGGGTCGAGGGCATCCAGTTGTGCAAGGAGATAGCGAGCCATCTTTCACTCCAGATGCAGCACGCCGCTGTCCTGGAAGATACCGCGGATATGACCTGTATACTCGTTGAACTCCTCTGGCAGGCGGTCCAGCCTGCGAGGGCGGGGTAAATCGATATCGATGATCTCGGCCACGCGGCCGGGGCGCGGCGTCATCACCACCACCCGGTCGGCCAGCAGCACGGCTTCGGGGATGCTGTGAGTGATCAGCAGGGCAGTCTTGCGTTTCTCCATCCACAGATGCTGAATGTCCATGGATATTTGTTCGCGTGTGAGTGCGTCGAGAGAGCCGAATGGCTCATCCATGAGCAGCAGGGGGGGATCATGCACCAGTCCGCGACAAATGGAGACGCGCTGCTTCATACCACCCGAAAGCTCGTAGGGTTTTTTATGCTCAAAGCCATCCAGCCCCACATCACGAAGCAGTTCGAGGGCCTTGGGTTCATATTCCTTGCGGTCCAGATTACGGATATCGATCTGCAGTAGGACGTTGTCCAGCACATCTCGCCAGTCCAGCAATACTGAATCCTGGAAGATGATGCCCAGGTTAATCTGCGGTCGGTTGACCAACTTGCCGGCGATCGTGATTTCGCCCAGGGTGTAGGGGATGAGCCCGGCAATCATCTTGAGGATGGTGGTTTTGCCACAGCCACTCGGGCCGACGATCGCCACAAACTCTGATTCGTAAATGTCAAAGTTTACTTTTTCGACGGCCAAGACAATGCCGTTCC
This sequence comes from Chloroflexota bacterium, assembly GCA_024276255.1. Lineage (GTDB taxonomy): Bacteria > Chloroflexota > Anaerolineae > J102 > J102 > JAADGC01. The sequence goes on from JAJRXO010000126.1 coordinate 14,957, forward strand.
TGGTGAGGTATTGTTTTTCGACGTTCCGTAAACGAATGAATGGTTCGGCCATGGATGGGGTTCTCGCTGGGGGATGAGAGGGGTTACGGAATTGAGAGCAGGCGTGGGGGCGCCGCAATGAGGTGGCGCCCCCAGCTGCCTGGCCTTACTTCTCGGGCATGTAGGGCGGTTCGGAGATGAAATCGTTGGTGAAAAAGACGTTCACATCCTTTTCGGGCTTGAAGCTGGCGTATTTCTGCAGCAGTTCCTGGGTGGCCAGCCAGTCTTCTGTGGCCGACCAGCCGATGGGCTTACCCTCAGAATTGGGCGTGTGCAGCAGGGTCAGAGATCCCTTGATCTCTGCCAGCGACAGCGGCACATCGAAGCCGCGGTCAGCCGCGTGCTTGGCGAAGATCTCGGCTGCCTCTTCGGGATGCTCGGCAGTGTAGGCCCAGGCCCGCTGTGAAGCGCGTACGAACTTCTTGACAAGCTCAGGGTTCTCTTTGGCCCAGAAGTTGTTGACGATGATGGCGCTGGAAAGCGTATTCACGTTACATACTTCGGTCAGCTGCTTCCACTCGATATCGATGCCGGTGTTCTTCTCGATGCGCAGTGGCTGATCGACGAAGTATCCGAGGAATGTATCTGACGTGCCTTCCAACATCGCCACTTCTTTGGCCTGCGGATTTGAAACCTGCACCAGCTCGACATCGTCCAGGGTCATGCCGTTTTTGCCCAGACATGCTTCGAAGATGGACATGGAGGCATCGCCGGCGGTGACAGCCACCTTGGCGCCCCTCAGTTCATCGATGTTGGTGGGGCGTGGGCGATCGGCACGATAGATGAAGGACATGGGACTGGATTGGAATATGACGGCCACAGCCTTTACAGGTACACCTGCCGAGACACCTCGCATCATGGTGGCCGAGTCGGCATAGCCAATCACGTTGTTGCCATTGCCAACCAGCTTGACCGTCGTGCCGGAGCCGCTCCCTTCGAGAATGGTGACATCAAGGCCTTCGTCAGCGTAAAAGCCTTTATCTACTCCCAAAAAGAAGGGCGCGTGTTCGCCGTAAAGCGTCCAGTTTAGGCGGAATTCAATGGGGACGGGGCCGGATTCAGGCGGGGCGGCCGGCTTGGCGCAGGCTGCCAGGGCCGTGGCCAGCATAATCAACAAAACCAGAACGATGGTCTTCTTCATGGGGTCCTCCTGTAAACGATACGTGAGTGAACGGCGGAATAGGGTGATTGGATATTAAACGGCCTCGGAAAAACATTTGAATATGGCATCACCTCCTTGCAATGATGGGGCATGTGTTACAGTGTGCCGTGTTCTTGGCCTGAACGCACCGTAATGTGCCAGGGAATCAGAATGTTTTCCAGAAATTGTACGATGTAGAAAAGCAACAGGCCCTGAATTGTGAGGGCAACGATCACCCCAAACATGAGTGCTGTTTGCAGGTTGGAATTGGTAACCAGCAACATATAGCCCAGGCCCTTGTCTGCACCGACGAATTCGCCGACGACCGCACCCACAACGGCCAATGTGGCGCCCACTTTGAGACCACTGAACATGTAGGGCAGGCTGGTGGGCAGCCTGAAGCGTGTGAAAATCTGGAAATTGCTGGCCCCCATGGAGCGCGCCAGGTCGATCATCTCCGGTGAGATGGAACGCAGGCCTACCGCGGTGTCAATGATGATGGGAAAAAAGGAGATCAGGAAGGCGACCAGTACTTTGGGCAGCGTTCCCACGCCAAACCACACCAAAAACAATGGGGCCAGGGCGATCTTTGGTACGGTTTGGAAGAAGAGGATGATTGGGGTGATGAAATTGTCGAATGAGCGCGAGGCCGTGGTGAGAATGGCCAGGGGCACGGCAACGGCGATGGCCATGAAATAGCCCAACAACATCTCGTAGGCTGTTACCCCGCTGTGCTTCAGGAGAGCATCGAAGTGTTCCACGATCATGACGAGCACTTCGGTTGGAGGGGGAAGCAGGTATGATGCGATGTTGAGCAAGCGCACAGCCACTTCCCAGATAACCAAGAAGAGGATGATGCCAATGGCAGGCAGGATTTTAGCCCGCCAGGCGGCTCGGCGTTCGAGTTGACCCAATTCGGCGATTGATTGTGTCATAGCGACCTTCCTTGATGAGGGGATAAGCGTTTATGGCTTGTGATTGGAAAGATGTGTGGAAGTGAGCTAAAATCTAAATCAGTTGCCAGACCAAAAGGCGCTTGCAGGAGACTGCCAAGAGAGCATTGGCCTGCAATGATGCGAAGGCGGGGAGGAGTTTGACCATGCTTGACATAAAGATCAGAATGGTGTCGCATTACAGCCTCTTGCCAGGAAGGGGGGAACTGATCGAGGCCACCGAAGTAGTGGTGCCCGTTGCGTTCCACATGGTGCAGGCCCAGAGTGGCCATTACGGTAAGATCCTGGTGTAGTGCGATGGGGCCAACATTGCTCAGGTCTTCGCCGCTGAGGATAATGGTTTGCGTTGGTTGCTGCTGCCGGAGATAGGACAGCAGGCAGGCATTGGCCACGCCCTTGAAAACGCCCTTGCAGTTTTTATGGCTGGTGCCAGCATAGCCATATGCCAGCGCCCGGCGCATACTGCCCAACTCGGCATCCGATTCGTCGATGATCATCGGTGGCCGGCCTGTCCAGTTCAGTAGCTGTTGTTGGGTGTCGGAGGTCAGGGCGATGACACGATGGAAAGGCTGTTCCACGAAGAGCAGTCGTTGTCCGAAAGCCGGCCACGCCGCGGATGTGCGGAAACGCTCCCAGAATCGTCGGAATGCTGCAACTTCGCGGAATTGTTCGTTGCCGTCGAGCGTAATGGTAAATGCATCCGTACGCGTTTCGATGATGGCTGCAATGCGTACCAGCCTGGGAATATCCTCCTCGGTTCCAGCGATCTTGATTTTGAAATAACGCAAACCGTATGTCTGGATACAGGCTTCAAGACTCTGTGGTAAACCATCATTGACCCGCTCATGCGGTGAAATCTCGGCCTCGGTGAGGGGATCAGCCATACCCACTGTGTGACGGATGAAAATCGTATGGGCAGGCGACGCAGGCAGGAGTTGGGCTGGCTGGAGACCGGTCAATTCAGCATGCACCTGGCCCAGATCGATGCCCAGACGGTTGTCACGTATGGCTTTGGCAAAGGATACGTCCTCAGCCTTGCAGAAAGCATCGATAAGCGCCCGTTCAACAAGGCTGACTCCGAATTGCCACAGCAATGCCGGATACGGTGTGTCCTGCGCCCAGGCCTGCTGGGCAGCGTAAACGTGCTGCCACAGCCGGAAGACAGTGGGTGCAGAGCCAGTCTGCAGGGCATGTTGTGTTGCCATACTGATCACGTCCAGCATGGCAGCCAGCTCCTCGTTGTAGGTCTGGGCCGCATCCTTGCTGAACCACTTGGGTACCAGGTTGTCGGCTGCCAGCCCCTCACTGAGCTTGCCATCCACATCCACCCGTAATCGCATTATTAGATGCGGCGTCTCGGTGAGGGTGGCAATACCGTAGTGGAAGGGTATGCGCGTATGCAAGTCAATCTGGTAAAAATCGGCAGCCAGGACGCGAATCATGCGCCTACCTCCGCGACCACACGCAGGGTCTCTTCTGCCCTTGGGTACAGCGTCAGTCCCAGGCCGGGGCCGGTGGGCACTTGGATGCGGTCGGTATGCGGGAAAAAGCCATCGCCAGCCAGGCTTTCGGCCAGATACTGTGGGCCATTGAGTGCGCAGGGTTTGTCGATGCCCGCCCAGGCAAAGAGATGCGCTGACGCAGCCAGCGAGAGATCGGGGTCGCACAGTCCTGAGCCCAGTAGGAAGATGCCGCGCTCCCTGGCCAGTTTCGCTATTTGCATCCCCTGCCAGATGCCCGCAGTGCGCCCTACCTTGAGTGTAAGCCCATCCATCATCCCCAGGTCCATGAAGGATTCCGCCTCCAACGGCGAGATAACGCCCTCGTCCATGACGATGGGCAAAGCACCCTGTTGGTGCAAGGTTTGATAGCCGGCGACGGACATTGGCGGCAAAGGAGATTCCAGTACGTCAACGCCGATATCGCTCAGCCGGGGCAGCGTCTGCAGGGCCGTACTCAGGTCGTAGCCGGTGTTGGCGTCGGCCCAACAGAAGCCATCCGGTGCAAAATCGCGAACCAGCCGCGCCAGCGCCAGATCGTAATCCGGTGCCTGCGGGGGACCGATCTTGAAGTTGAAATGCCGATAACCCCGTTCGTGGCCCGTCTGTAATTGCGCTTCGGCCTGAGCAAGTGTGGGCGCATTGATCGTCCAGCTCAGCGTGAGTTCGGTCGGGCCATCCTCGGTGCCCAGCAGGTTTTGCATCGACACACCGCGCTGCCGGCCTGCCAGATCGTAGCAGGCCAGATCGACAGCTGCCTGGCAAAGGGGCTGGCCGGTGGTCAGGCCCGGACAGATGGTCCGGTTCATGCGCCCGTGGATATCGGCAATATCTGCAGGATTGGCGCCCAAAAGCCGGGGCGCGAGATAGTTGGCGAGGGTGGTGGTCACCGTCTCCACCGTTTCATAGCTCCAATTGGGGACGGGTACGGCCTGCCCCCAGCCTTGATTGCCGGCGGCATCCGTTAATCGCAGCAAGACCGAAGGCCGGACGACGCGCCCATTCGGGCCGGGTTCAAAGAATTTGAACTCGCCCTGGAAGGGATAATCGAAGCGTCCGACTTCGATCCTGACTATCGAATGCACGCGGATCTCCTGAAAAGGGGGTGGGATGACTGATATGGCTCTCAACAAGGCGGGTTGTTCACTGCAACGAAGGTGTCTAATTCGTCCTTCGTCGATGCTGGCGCTGTTCGCGACGCGGCCTGCGCTTTTGATCTTGCAAGGCTTTAATAATGGTAGGGATATTCCGGTGAAGTTTTGGGTTGGCGCCCCAGTCGTGGGCAGCTCGTACCATGGCGGCTACATTTTCCAGCGGGGTGTGCTGGGGAAGTGAGCAACCCGGCGCCAGGATGTCGACGCCGTTGCCCAGGCATTCCAACGATGCCTGGTAGACCGTTTCCGGGTCGCCATTGAGCAACACTTCCACGGTGGGTACGTAGCCGGCCAGCGCTACTTTGCCTTTGGCATACTTGCGTGCTTCACTCATGTCAACCCCTTCGTCGAAGCTGTAGCAGGTGGCGCCGCTCTCGGCAATGTAGGGCAGGTGATTGCTGGACTTGCCGCAAATATGCAAGATAGTGGGGCCTTTGATGCTGGCACACAGGCGCTGGTGATAGGGTAGGATGAAGTCCCGGTAGGTTTGATGTGAGATAAGATCGCCCGAGCAGGTGGCCTCTCCCAGGACGATGGCGTCGGCACCGGCATCGATCTGGGCATTTGCATAGCGGGTGGCCAGATCAGTGAGAGGCTCCAGAATCTGATGGACATAGTCGGGATGCGTGATGATCCAGGGGAAGAGATTGGGAAAACCAAAGAGTTTGGCGGCTAGGGCAAAGGGCCCCACGATGGAGGAGATGACGGCCACCTCGTTATCGTAACGCTTACGCAGACGGCCGATGGCATCCAGCACGACCGGCACCCGCCCCCGATCCAGGAAGTCGGTGGGGATCAAAAGTTCGTCGGGATGATTCCAGATGGGATAGATGTCGGTGGGCAGGGTATCCAGGGTGCCGTAATCGATTTCCAAGCCCAGAACCTCAACCTCGACGGTCATGCCAAAAGGCAGCTTGATGGCTTCGATCTGGCAGTGTTCCCAGATGGACGCGGCTAGGCCGGCCAGTTGACGTGCATCTTTGTGGGCCTCTGGATAGAAAATGCCTGCCTTTTCCATCATTCTCACAGTAATACCCGTGACCACCGCCGCTACAGGCGGACGATCGACGGGTTGCAGGTGCAGTGCGTTCAGAAAGCGGGTTTTGGCGTTCATCGGGCTAGGTCACTTCCATGTTCCACACGACCGGCACCTGTTCGTCGCTGAAGCCTGAGCGGTGCAGATGATCGATGTAGTCTTTGAGGGCGGAGCGGTTGTGCTCGCGCACACTCATTTCCAGGCGGACGACATCCTTGTCTTTCATCGCCTGGAACATTTTCCAGTGATCGGCTTGGGCTTTGGCAATGCGCTTCCCAAACACATCATCCAGATAGGTGCGGCGCAGGCGGTCCCAATGCAACAGCACTCGTTTCATGATGTCGGTCACCATCATCACGCCAGAGCGCTCGCAGATCAGCTGATGCAGACGCATATTGTGTTCCGACCAGCGCTCCACATCCGAGATCAGATCATCCATTTTTGTGAGTAGTTGCTCGATTTCCCGCAGGTCTTCCCTCTGCAGGTTCAGGCAGGCCATGCGACCGCTAATCACCTCCACTGCTTCCAGCATGACAAAAATCTCGGATATCATACCCGGTTGTAGGTCGGTCACCGTGGCCCCGGCGTAGGGGCGAATCACCACAAATCCCTCGGCTTCCAGTTGCTGCAGGGCTTCACGTATGGGAATGTGACTGATTTTCAAGCGGCGGGCCAGATCGTCGATCACCAGCGGCGAGTTGGGCGCGAAGTTTCCCTCGATGATTTGCGAGAGAATCCATCGATAGACGGCGGTGCGTTTGCTGCGTACGGTGATCCTAGTCATGGGCAATTTTGCCAAATGCGGCAACATATATTACAATATGCCTATCAGCCTGTATGATAATATATGATACGATCGCACTTGTCAAATTCATCAATGGTGCTGAACACTTCATGCAAGGAGTACAAATGTCTTTCACCCCACCTGAGTTATTTCATAAAACCCTGGTCGAGCAAGTTACCGATGCCATCATGAAGATGATCGAGGCGGAGGGGCTGAAACCGGGCGATAAATTACCGTCAACCGCTGCTTTAACCGAGATCTTTGGTGTCAGTCGTCCGGTTGTGCGGGAGGGGTTGAAGATGTTGGAGGGGCGGGGAGTCATCGAGATTACAGGAGGCCGTACGGCTGTCATACGTCCCGTGAGCGGTGAGGTGCTGCATTCGTTTTTCGAGCGGGTGGTCACTTTCGAACGTGAGAAGGTTCGGGAGATCCTGGAAGTGCGCTACGGTATCGAAATGCAGTGCGCTCGACTGGCAGCCCGCCGTCGTACACCAGAGCAGGCCAAGGCTCTACAAAAGCTGGTGGCCGAGATGGCAAAATACCTGCAGGATGCCGATACCTATGCTGAGCTCGATGTACAGTTCCATTTGTTGTTGGCGGAAGCCACCCATAACAGCTTGTTGTATCATTTGGTGCACAGCATTCGCGATGTATTGCGCGATGTGATCCGCGAGGGCCTGGATCACCGCCTCAGCGAGAATGAACTGCATCTGGTGCAGGTGGCGCACGAACGTATCGTCAGCAAGATCGTTGAGGGGGATTCTGACGGCGCTACTCAAGCAATGGCCTTCCACTTCGACGACGCCCTACGTGCTATTTTTACATAATACTTTTCCCAAACTAAATCATGAAACAGGAACCCAGACCGGCCGAATTGATACCGAAGCTGCAGCATGCCTTTGAATTTGCCCAGCGGCAGGTCAAGCAATTGATCACCGCCTACCCCGACTTCTTCCCCATATACACGCAGGGGGGGAAGTGGAAGCACACGGGCGAGGCATGGACAAACTGGTGCGAAGGTTTTTTGGGCGGCATGATGTGGCTATTTCATCGTCGCTGTGGCAGTTCTTTCTGGCGCCAGCAGGCCGAGCACTATTCTCGCCTTCTGGAACCCCGCAAGTATGACCGCAACGTCCATGATCTGGGGTTTGTTTTCTGGTCCTCCTGGAAGCGGTGGTATGATCTCACAGGTGATCCGCCGTTGAACGAGGTAATTATCACCGCCGGGCAGACCATGAGCCTGCGTTTCAAAGAAAAAGGTCAGTATCTACGATCCTTTGTGGCCGACAACTCGCTCTTTATCGACATCATGATGAATGTGGGAATCGTCTTTTATGCGGCTCAGCAAACCGACGATGCCGACCTGCTGCGCAAGGCCCATGCCCACTGCCTGACCACTCGGCGCACGCTGGTGCGAGGTGACGGTTCCACCGCCCACGAGGGCCTTTTCGACCTGGCGAGCGGCGAGTTCCTGCGGCAGTCTACCCATCAGGGCTGGCGAGGCGATTCGGCCTGGGCCAGGGGACAGGGTTGGGCGTTGTATGGCTTTAGTACTGCCTATGAGATGACGGGCGAGCGTAAGTATCTGCAAACGGCCAAGATGTGCGCCGACTATTATATTGAAAGCACCTCCTTTGATGATGATGCCCCCTTCGGGCCAGGAGTACCGCCCAACGACTGGCAGGAACCGGGCAGTCTGGCCGAGAGTTCGGCTGCTGCCATTGCTGCCAGCGGCCTGCTGGATCTGGCCCGTCTGGATCAGGACCCCGTGCACGCTGCCCGCTATCGTCAGGCTGCCCTCATCATTCTCGACACCCTCACCGGCCCCGACTATCTGGCTGATCACACGCCAGGTTGGGAGGGCATTCTCCTGCATGGCAGCTATCATCAGCGTAAGGGCCTGGGCGTGGATGAAAGTGTGATGTGGGGTGAGCATTTCTTTGTGGAGGCCATCGATAAGGCCTTGACCCTGCTGGAAGGAGAAAGCCAGGCATGAACAGAGAGCAAGTCGCTATTGTAACCGGCAGCAGCCGGGGGATCGGCCGGGGCATTGCCCTGGCGTTGGCCGAAAACGGCTGGCGCATCGTCATCAACTATCGTAACAAGCGCACAGCAGCCGACCAGACGGCGCGAGATGTACGCTCTCAGGGCGGCGAAGCCCTGGTTGTGCAGGCCGATATCGGCGATCTGGACAGCTTGCAAGGGCTGGTGGATGTGACGCTGGCGCAATGGGGCCGCATTGACATGCTGGTGAACAACGCTGGCATTGCTCCCCGTCAGCGTCTGGACATCCTGCAGACCACACCAGAAAGCTACGACGAGGTGATGGCCGTGAATTTGCGGGGACCCTTTTTCCTCAGCCAGCGCGTGGCGCGGGAGATGATTCGCTTGTTGCAGCTGGGCGTGATCAACGCCCCCAAGATCGTCAATATCGGGTCTATCAGCGCCTACACCAGCTCCACCTCACGCGGTGAATACTGCATCAGCAAGGCCGGCGTGGGCATGATGACCAAACTGTGGGCCGATCGCCTGGCCGAGTATGGCATCAATGTGTATGAAATCCGTCCCGGCATTATCGCCACCGACCTCACCGCGGCGGTAAAAGAGAAATATGACCGGCTTATCCTCGAAGAGGGTCTAACCCCGATTCGTCGCTGGGGCCGGCCAGACGACATCGCTAAAGCAGTGCTTGCCATCGCCAGTGATCTGTTCCCCTTCTCCACCGGCGAGGTGATCAATGTTGATGGTGGCTTCCATTTACATCGTCTGTAAATCTCCCTTCCCACCCCGAAAACCAAACATTCAACCAGGAGGAAACTATGCCCAGGATCGTCACATTTGGCGAGATAATGCTGCGGCTTTCGCCACCGGGACATTTTCGTTTTTCGCAGGCCCGCAGCTTTGATGTCATCTACGGCGGCGGTGAGTCCAATGTCGCCGTGTCGCTGGCCCACTTCGGGATGAATACCGAGTTCGTAACTCGCCTTCCGGCCAATGATATCGGCGACGCCTGCCTGAATTACTTGCGTCAGTTTGGCGTGGGGGTACGACACGTGGCACGAGGGGGCGAGCGTCTGGGTATTTATTTTTTGGAACATGGCGCCGTAAGCCGCGGCAGCAAGGTGATCTACGACCGGGCCCGCTCGGGCCTGGCCACCATTGAGCCCGGTATGATCGACTGGGACGCCGTGTTTGCCGAGGCTGACTGGTTCCATTGGACAGGAATCACGCCCGCCATTTCGGCGGGAGCAGCGGCCACCTGCCTGGAGGCAGTGAAGGCTGCCAGAGCACACGGCCTTACTGTGTCCTGCGACCTCAATTATCGCAAGAAGTTGTGGAAGTGGGGCAAGGAACCAGGCGCAGTCATGGGGGAGCTGGTACAGTATTGCGACATCGCCGTCGGCAACGAGGAGGACGCGGACAGGGTGTTCGGCATCCATGCCCCACACACCGATGTCACCTCGGGCAGGCTCGATGCCGCTCAATATGAGTACGTTTGCCACGAGCTGGGTACGCGTTTTCCCAACCTGCACACCATCGCCATCACCCTGCGTGGCTCCCTCTCGGCCAGTCACAACACCTGGAGCGCCGTGCTCTGGCATGGCGGGCAACTCTACTTCGGCCCGCAATACGATATCACGCACATCGTGGATCGGGTGGGCGGTGGCGACAGTTTTGTAGCCGGGCTGATCTACGGCCTGCTCAGCTATGGCGATGACAGGCAAAAGACGCTGAATTTTGCCGTGGCCGCCTCGGCACTCAAACATACTATTTTCGGTGATTTCAATCTTGTCACCGTGCCGGAAGTAGAAAAACTCATGGCCGGCGATGCCTCCGGCCGGGTGAGCCGTTAATAAAACAAAAGGAGAGCAACATGGCTAAATTCTCACGTCTGACCGTGCTTAATACTATGATCGAAACCGGTCTGGTGCCGGTTTTCTACCACCCCGATGTGGAGGTGGCCGCACAGATAGTGCAGGCCTGTGTCGATGGCGGCGCCCGCTGCATCGAATTCACCAACCGCGGAGATCAGGCCCATCTCGTTTTCGGCGAGTTGGTACGCCGTTTTTGGGATGACGAGCGGGTGATCCTGGGCGTGGGCTCGGTGATCGATCCGATAGCCGCGGGACTGTATATGCAACTGGGCGCCAATTTCGTGGTGGGACCGGTGCTTAACCCCGAAGTCGCCCGCCTGTGTAACCGTCGCAAGGTCGCCTATTCACCGGGTTGCGGCAGTGTCAGTGAGATATCGGCGGCTGAAGAACTGGGCGTGGAGATCGTCAAGGTCTTCCCCGGCAGCCAGGTCGGTGGTCCCGGCTTTGTCAAAGCCGTACGCGGCCCCATGCCCTGGACCCGTATTATGCCCACCGGTGGCGTATCGCCCGACGAAGAAAATCTGCGAGCCTGGTTTGCTGCTGGCGTGGCCTGTGTGGGCATGGGCAGCAAGCTCATTAGCAAAGATCTGGTGGCCGCCCGCGACTTCGCCGCCCTGCGCCAGCGTACTGCTGCAACCGTGGCGCTGATTCAAAATCTCAAGGCTGAAGTCGGAGAAAATTTGTGAATTATCCGCGCAGGGGGCTACGCCCCCGTATTGCTATAGAATCACTGATTACGCTGTAGTGAACTCTGATCCTCACGAAAGGAGACACCATGAGCAACGGCTATCCCCGCATTGCCCGTCTGCGCACCCCGGACCTGTTTCGCAATCGCATCGAGGAGCTGGGAATCCACCTGCCCTTTGATGAAACGGTTAGCCCCGCCCCCGATGGCCCGCTGGCCCAACCCTACACGTTAAAAAACGGTCGCATCATCGGTAATCGCTTTGCCGTACACCCCATGGAAGGCTGGGACGGAACGATCGACGGCCTGCCCACCGTGTACACCCGTCGGCGATGGGCCAACTTTGGCAAGAGCGGCGGCAAGCTGATCTGGGGAGGGGAGGCCGTGGCTGTGCGCCATGACGGGCGCGCCAACCCCAACCAGTTGCTGATGGCAGAGCGGAATCTGAGTGGTTTTGCTGCGCTACACCGCACCCTGGTGGACGCGCATCGCCAGGCACATGGCCGCACCGATGATCTGCTGATAGGCCTGCAACTGACCCACTCTGGCCGCTTTGCCCGCCCCAACATCAAAACCCGCCTCGAACCCAAGATACTCTACCATCATCCCCTGCTGGACAGGCTCTTTCACGTGGACCCAGAGTTGCCTGTGCTCACGGATGGCGAGATCGATGATCTGATCGGCGATTTTGTGCAGGCGGCGAAGCTGGCAGCCTCGGTCGGCTTTGATTTCGTGGATATCAAGCATTGCCACGGCTATCTGGGACACGAGTTTCTCAGCGCCTACGCTCGGCCGGGGCGTTATGGCGGCAGCCTTGAGAATCGCACTCGCTTCTTGCGGGAGATCGTGGCGGGCATCCGCCGCGAGGTGCCCGAACTGATGATCGGTGTGCGCATCAGCGCCTTTGATTTCCCGCCCTTCCGGCCGGGCCCCGACGGCCGCGGAGTGCCGCTATGGTTGGACGACAAGGAGGGGTTGTATCCCTTCGGCTTCGGCGCCGATCATGATGATCCCTTCCAGGTAGCCATCGACGAGATCCTGGAATTCTTGCAACTGCTGCAGGCGTTGGACATCGAGCTGGTTAATCTTTCGTGCTGCAGTCCCTATTACAATCCTCATTTCATGCGTCCTGCCTACTTCCCTCCCTCCGACGGTTACCTGCCCCCCGAAGATCCGCTGGTGGGCGTGGCCCGACAGATCAATGTGGTCGCTTCGCTCAAGGAACACATGCCCGATTTAGCCATGGTGGGCACGGGCTACAGCTATCTGCAGGAGTGGCTGCCTAACGTGGCGCAATACGTGGTGCGTACCGGCATGGTGGATTTTGTGGGCCTGGGGCGCATGATCCTGGCTTATCCTGAGATGCCAGCGGACGTGCTGGCCGGCCGGGAACTGGCCCGCAAGCGCATCTGTCGTACCTTTAGCGATTGCACGACGGCCCCCCGCAATGGCCTGATATCGGGCTGCTATCCCCTGGACGATTTTTACAAATCGCTGCCGGAAGCGATTCGCTTAAAGGAGGCCAAGCACAAAGCATAATGCAAATCATCTCATCAGCACAAGCTGCAAGCCTGCTCCAGGATGGCGATACCCTCCTGATCGGCGGCTCGGGCGGCGGTCATGCCGTGCCTGAGTCCCTCATTGTTGCTCTGGCTGAACGTTTTCAGGCCGAAGGGCGGCCCCGCAATCTCACCTTGCTGCACCCGGTGGGTTTGGGCGACATGGATAGCCGGGGTGTGGACAGATTGGCGGGGAAAGGCCTGCTCAAGCGCATTGTTACCGGTGCCCTGGTCAATACACCCGCCATTCAGCGCATGGCCCGCGCAGACCTCATCGAGGCCTACACCCTGCCGCAGGGCGCGCTCTCCCAGCTCATGCGCGAGATGGCGGCCGGACGGCCCGGCCTGCTCTCGCATGTGGGCTTGCACACCTTTGTCGATCCCCGGTATGGCGGCGGCCGCCAGAGCCCTTCAGCCAGAGAAGATCTGGTGGAATTGGTGGAGCTGGCCGGCGGGGAGTGGCTGTTCTACAAGCCCATTTCCGTGGATGTGGCCTTTTTACGGGGCACCACGGCTGACGAGGATGGCAACGTGACCATGGAGAAAGAGGCGGTCTTTGGCGAGATGCTATCCATGGCGCAGGCAACCCGGCGCTACGGCGGCGTGGTTATCGCGCAGGTCGAACGCCTTGCCCAACGCCACACCTTGCCCCCCAAGCAGGTAAAGATCCCTGGCATGCTGGTTGATCTGGTAGTCGTCGATCCACAGCAACGACAGACCTACGTTACTGACTACAGCCCTGCCTACGCCGGCGAGTTGCGTGTTCCCCTGCAAGATATCCCGTCCCTGCCTTTCGATGCCCGTAAGGTGATTGCCCGTCGGGCCGCCATGGAGCTCTTTCCCGGCGCTGTGTGCAATCTGGGAGCCGGTGTCTCGACCGGTATTGCCAACATCGCCGCCGAGGAGGGCTTTCTCGACCAGATCATCCTCACCAACGAGCAGGGCCTGATCGGTGGGGCTCCGGCTTCGGGAGTAGATGCGGGCGCTGCCGTCAATTACGATGCCATTGTGGACCAGCCCTATCAGTTTGATTTTTACGATGGCGGCGGCCTGGACCTGGCTTTCCTCTCCTTTGCCCAGGTCGATGCCGAGGGCAGCGTCAATATCAGCCGTTTTGGCGACCGCATCATCGGCATCGGTGGCTTCCAGAACATCGCTCAAAACGCCAAGACCGTGATCTTCAGCGGCACCTTCACCGCCGGGGGACTGGATATCACCTGGGAGCAGGGCCGCACCGTGATTCGCCGTGAGGGCCGCCATGCCAAATTTGTGGGGCAGCTCGAGCAGGTATCCTACAACGGCGCCTATGCTGCTTCGCTGGGACAGAATGTGCTCTTCGTCAGCGAGCGGGCCGTGTTTCGTCGCCAACGCCAGGGCATGGTTCTGGTGGAGATCGCGCCCGGTGTGGATCTACAGCGGGATGTGCTCGCTCACATGGCTTTTCGTCCCCTGATTTCGCCTCAGTTGCGGTTGATGGATGAACGCTTATTCCGGCCCGAGCTGATGAACTACGCCCCCACGCTACTGGCCAAACCCCGGATCAACCTGCCTGCCCGGTTGCGAAACCTGATAACGTAAAATCAGCCGTCTCTGCCCTTTCATGAGGAAAAAACAGTATGGATACAAAAGTCGAATCCGAAGCGATTGCCGTCAGCTATCCGCGCGAGGGCGTGGCCCTGATTCAGATCCAGTCCAAACCGCTGGGCGTACTGCGTTTTGGCGTCAAGCAGGCGCTGCTCGCCCGCCTGCTTGAACTGGAGTCGGTTAAGAA
>JAJRXO010000127.1 GCA_024276255.1 Chloroflexota bacterium
AAAGGATGAGTACGCCCGATTGCCGCAGGCAGGCCGCGGCCGCCTGCAGGAAGCGGCGGCGCCAGGCGGTGTCGGGGATATGATGTAGCACGGCCAGCGCCACCACCACATGATATTGGCCCCTAAAGGGCGTTTGCCAGCCTTCATGGCCGAGATCGATCTGCCGAAAGGTGGGGTCGACGTGCTGTAGATCGCCTGCGTTCACCCGGGCAATGTCCAACAATCTGCTGCTGCCGTCGAGTCCTGTGTAACTTACCTGTTTCAGGCGCTGATCCAGAAAGTGAGCGAAGCGGCCATTGCCGCAACCGACGTCGAGCACCTGACAAGGATCGGGAAAATACGGTATAATGCGTTGCCAGCCTGGTTGCGCACCATAACGCGTGGCCGCAAAGGCGCCGGCGAATCGTTCATAGAATGTACGGTTGATCTGGAACAAACATTGGCGAACGGTTGCTTTCATCCCTTTATTCTATCATCTCCGGCGCTGTTTTGGCACGTGCTGTCCCGGAGGCGGCCTGCTCCCCGACAGCAAGCACAAGCTCATGACTCCAATCACACTCAGCAAATGGTCCAACTCTGAGGGCCGTAATCAGTTAATCGAAACCGACGAAACGCTGCTGCTGAATATCCTGCAGCGGCTGGCTGCGGAGCCCGAATTAAGCGACAGGGCATATCTGCGCATCGTGAACCGTTACGCGCGGGAAACCGGGCGCCATTTTTCCAAGTCGGAATTATATGATGGCTATTCGCAATTGGTGGCCGCGGGGATCATGCCCGAGAATAGCAGCCTGCGCCAACGTTTGCTGCGTAAACCAGTGCGCACGCATTCAGGTGTGACTCCGGTGACAGTGCTCACCAAGCCCTTCCCCTGCCCGGGCGAGTGCATCTTCTGTCCTACCTTTGAGATCATGCCCAAGAGTTATGTGCCCGACGAGCCGGGTTCGTTGCGGGCTTTGCAGAATGGATTTGATCCCTATCGTCAGGTGACGTCAAGGCTGCGCAGTTTGCAGGCCATTGGCCATCCCTCCGATAAGGTTGAATTGTTGATCCTGGGGGGGACGTGGTCGGCATATCCGCGGTCGTATCAGGAATGGTTTATCAAGCGCTGCCTGGACGCTATGAATGGCGAGGATTCGGCGTCATTGGCCGAAGCCCAGCAGCGCAATGAGACCGCTGCCCATCGCAACGTCGGCATGGTCATCGAAACCCGTCCCGATGCCGTGAGCGCCCGCGAGGTGGCGCATCTGCGGCGCCTGGGCGTGACAAAGGTGCAGCTGGGGTTGCAGAGCCTGGATGATCACATCCTGCAGATCAACAAACGCGGACATACCGTGGCCGAGATGCGCCAGGCTGTGCGCATATTACGAGGTGCAGGGTTCAAGATCGTGGTGCACTGGATGGCGAATCTACTGGGCGATACACTGGAAAGCGATTATGAAGATTTTCAGCGTTTGTGGGCCGATACTGCCATCCGGCCCGACGAATTGAAGATCTATCCCAACGCGCTCCTGCAGGAAACTGAACTCTACCGGAATTACTATCTCAAGGGCCTGTATCAACCGTATAGCGAAGCAGACCTGGTGGCGCTGATCGCCCGCTGCAAAACCCACGTGCCCCGTTATACGCGCATCAACCGTGTGTTTCGTGATATCCCTTCGCCCAACATCGTCGAGGGCAACAAAAAGACGAATTTGCGGCAATTGGTGCATGCTTACATGGCGAAAAATGATATGAGTTGCCAGTGCATTCGTTGCCGCGAGGTTCGGCGACAGGAGGTGCATCCCGAACACCTGCGCCTGCACATCCTGCCATACGAGACCGACATCAATCGCGAGCTTTTCATCAGCTATATCACGCCTGACGACAAGATCGCCGGTTTTTTGCGCCTTTCGCTCCCCAATTCGCCCGAGGTGGTGCCCATCGACGAAATTAAGCATGCGGCGATGATTCGCGAGGTGCATGTGTTTGGGCCGGCGTTGAAGATCGGCAGGGATAGTAAGGGGGAGGCTCAGCACGTGGGCATGGGCACGCGGCTGATAGCCGAGGCCAAGCGCATTGCCCATGCCGAGGGCTACCGCGAGCTGGCCGTGATCGCAGCCATCGGCACACGGGAGTATTACCGCCGCCTGGGCTTTACGTTGTATGAACTGTACATGAAACAACCCCTGCCGTAAGTGCATGGGTGGGTGTAGGGGTGATGCGATGGGGTAGCATTGAAGTCACTGGCTGCCTGTCCTTACGACCTTGCGATCCCCTTCTCCTTCCCCTGACGTTAACGCTTTCGGGGGGAGTAATAGCTTTACTGCTGACGTGCTGCAAGCATCAATCGTCAATATAATTGATACCATATCATCGCTAAAACGCCACTTTGTGTGCGCTGTTGAACATGATAAACTGTATTATTCGTTCCGTTCGCTCGGGAGCAGCGCATGATTCGCTTTCATGGTTTTCAACCCCATGATTTTCACACCTCGGTACGCGGTTCGCACTGGCGGCACCGGCGGGCTCTGGGCGGGCAGCTTCGGCAGCGGTTGCGGCGCATGTTCGGCCATCGTTATCAGACCTGGGGATTACCGGGCACTAACACCATGCACATTGCCCGCCGACGTGTATATCGATTCCCGCCGGGCCCCGACTTCGTTCGCCTGTTTATCAGCGCTGGCCCGCACTTTTTGCGTTGGGGCATCCAGATGCCCATGGGGGGGCCGGGCTGGCAACGCTTTGTGCAGGCCATGCAGCGTCTACCCATGCTGACATGGTGTCTGCATCTGTTTGCCGCCCACGGCATGGAATTAAGTGATCTGGCGGACGACCGCGGCGGTGTACTGGGGGGCTGCTGGCGCTTTGAAAAAGACGAACTGATCTGGCGGCAGGGCTGCGCGATCCCGCGCACGGCCCTTGCTGCCGAAATAGGCACCATGCTGCGTCAGATCGGGGATCGGCCGCGGGCGCAGCTGGCCCTGTATATTGCCACGACCCCCGCAGACGCCATAAGCTGGCAGGAGGACGCGATTGAATATGTGTTGCCGGGACTGGCGGCTCTGGTGCCCCTGTATGAATGGTGGATTGAGCAGGGCAGGGCGCCTTCAGCCGACAGAGTCGATGCTCAGGGTATTGACCAGACATAAAGTCCATGATAAGCTGAGGGCGTGATTCAACTTATCTGCATTCCCCCCATTGTTATGGCAGTCTAATCATGCTTCGATCCCGTGGCTTTCTCATGTTTCTGGCCGTGGCTGTTTTATTGGTTTTGCTGCGCAGCCGTCTTGCTGTGCTCTTGCCGCAGTTACCCGTGAATCCGCGAGCGCGCACGACCGATACGAAGGTGCTGGCTACAGTTTTCGCTACTCCTGAAAGTGATCGGTCTGCACCCAACGTTGTGTCGGGAACAAGTATAGATCTCACTGTCACGCCTACGCCGGAGGGCGCTTCAGTGATATCGCTGTCACCTGGTGGCGAAGAGAGAGAGATTTCAGCACAGTCTGTGGCACAGCCCGACTTCGTGCAATATCAGGTGCGGGTGGGGGACACCCTCTTTAGCATTGCCAAACAGTACGGGATCAGCGTGGAAGAGTTGGCGCAGCTAAACGATCTCGGCGATGTCAATCAGCTCTTCGTGGGGCAGATATTGCAGGTGCCGGCTCAGGTGGCGCGGGCGACGCTGGCGCCAACAGCCAACACACGCGTTTACGTGGTGCAACCGGGAGATACACTGGCTTCGATTGGCCGCAAGCTGGGGGTCAGCATCAGCGAAATCCAGAAACTGAACGCCCTCAGTGATCCCAATCGCCTTACCGTGGGCCAGGAACTGCTGGTTCCCGCCCCGGCCGC
>JAJRXO010000128.1 GCA_024276255.1 Chloroflexota bacterium
ACGACACCCTGGCTTACGACGTGATCGCCGACGTGGGTCCTGGCGGTAATTTCCTGCTGGAAGATCACACACTGGAGCGCTGCCGCACGGAACACTGGCTACCCGAACTTTCCGATCGCAGCGGGCTTAGCAACTGGGTAGCAGGCAATACGCCCGAGCTGGTGCAAAAAGCGCGTCGGCGCTGGCAGGAACTGCTGGCAGCCCATCAGCCTCCCCCGCTGGACGCCATCATTCACCGTCAACTGCAAAACTATGTGGCCCAGGCAGGATGACCTTTCCTGATCTGTCTGCTGGGATGGTTTATGGAACCCGGTAAACCCGTAAACCAGGAGACCTGTAGACCGGAGCGGTAACGCGCCACGAAAACCTGGCCTGGTTTTCCGGTTTCCAGGTCCACCGGGCTACCCTGTCCGAAATACTGAGAAACCCTGCAACGGTATTACGAAATACGCAACATGTAATACGCAACACGCAGTTACCTACACGATTATCCTTGGCATCGACGAACCACTGTTCATCAACCTAACTTGCTCTCCACACACATACTCTCCCAGGAGGTCCTGATGATGTATCAAAATCGTGATATGGGAATTCACACCATCAGAGCCCGGCCCGATCGCCGCTGCTATGGCATGGGCCTGGGCATCATGATCCTCGATGAGGTTTATCCCGGCTTTCCCGGCGATGTGCGCAATGCCAGCGCCTACCCATTCCCCATCCAATACGAGATCGTGGAAGGCGTTGACATCCCCACCCTGGTCTGGGCCGAGGATAAATCGCCTTGCCTCGAGCCGATCAAAACCGCAGCCAAACGCCTGGAGCGTATGGGCGTACGCGCCATTGCCGCCGAATGCGGTTATTTCGCCTATTTCCAGCGGGAGATCGCCGGCTCCGTCGATGTACCGGTCTTTATGTCGAGCCTTTTGCAAGTACCCTTTGCCCAGCGACTCATCGGTCCCAACAAAGTAGTGGGTCTGATGGTCGCCCGCAAACAATTTATGACCAACGCCCATTTGCAGGCCGTGGGCATCGAAGTTGGCAGCAACTATGTGATTGCCGGCGCCGAAGATGAATACACCAACCCCTACTTCGAAAGCCTGTGGAATGCCAATACGCGTCCCGAGCTGCCCTTTTCGGATTACGAACAGGCGGAAAAAGATTTCGTCGCTGCCTGCGTCGATTTCTACCAGCGCCATGCCAACATGGGCGCCATGCTGCTGGAATGTACGGGCATGCAGCCCTTTGCCCGCGCCGTACAACGCCATATCGACATCCCCATCTTCAGCTGGGGCACGTTGCTCGACTACGCCTATTCGGTAGTCGTCCACCGCGACTATTACGGGCACGTGTAGGAGGAGTAGGAAATTCGGATTTCGGAATCGGGATTTTGGATTTTGGATTTCGTCACTCGCACCCCACATCACCTCCATGACTTCTTCTCACAACACCCCGCCCCTGGTACTCGGCATCGATACCGGCGGCACCTTCACCGATGCCATCCTGCTCGATTATGAAACGCGCCAGGTGCTGGCCGCCCACAAAAGCCTGACCACCAAACGCGATCTGGCCATCGGCATCGAAAAGGTGATCGACGGCATTCAGATCAATGATCCCGCCGCCATCAAGATGGTATCCATCTCCACCACCCTGGCCACCAACGCCATCGCCGAAGGCAAGGGCAAACGCGTGGGGCTGATCCTCATCGGCTATGATCAGGAGCTGGTGGAGTCGTTCAAGATGAGCGAACGCTTTGCCACGCCGCATTATTTCTATTTTGCCGGCGGGCATGATCTATACGGGCAGGAAAAAGCACCGCTTGATCTGAGCGGCATCCTCAGCACCGTGGCCCGCATCCAGGATCAGGTGGATGCCCTGGCCGTCTCCGCCTACTTCAGCCCCCTCAACCCCGAACACGAAGTACGGGCATTTGAAGGCATCAGCAGCATCTGCGATCTGCCCGTCGTCCTGGGGCACCAGCTTTCCACCAAACTGGGCTCCATCGAGCGGGCCACCACAGCCGCGCTCAATGCCTCGCTGCTGGCCATCCTGCAGGATTTTGTGGTTGCTGTGCGACGGGCTATGGCGCATCGCCACATCGAGGCGCCGTTGATGGTGGTGCGCGGGGACGGTACGCTGATGAGCGACGAGTTTGCCGCCCGCACGCCGGTCGAGACCATCCATTCCGGACCGGCTGCCAGCGCCATTGGCGGGCGTTTTCTCTCAGGCGTGGAGGATGCCCTGGTGCTGGATGTAGGCGGTACGACCACTGATCTGGCCCTCATCGAGGGGGGGCAGGTCAATGTGACCGAGGAAGGCGCCACCGTGTCGGGCTACAAGACGGCAGTGGAGGCGGCCGATCTGTTCTCGATCGCCCTGGGCGGCGATAGCCACATTGCCCTGGGCCGTGATCGCAGGCTATCGCTGGGCCCGGAACGGGTGACGCCGCTGGCCTATCTGGCCCGAGAATACCCCATGGTTGAAGAACGCCTGCAACAGCTGGCCAAACGCACCTGGGATCGGGACTCAGCCCCGTATCTGCAATACTGGTACATCCTGCGGCAGCCGCAGACGACAGGCCAGCACAATCCCCGACAAAAAGCGCTGCTCGATTATCTGGCCGATGGCCCCAGACCGGTGCCGGACATTTTGCAACATATGGGCGTGCTGCACCCCGCCCAACTGGGGGCGGACGACCTCTTCCGCCGGGAGATCCTGGCCAAAGCCGGTCTCACCCCCACCGATTTGCTGCACAGCGAGGGGCGATTTGATCGCTGGTCAACGCGAGCATCCGAGGCCGGTCTGATCATTCTCTCTCGCGCCCTGGGCCTGGAGCAGGCAGATGTACGCGCCCACATCTGGCGGCAGGCTACAGAGACGATCGTGCGGGCCGTGGTGGCTTTTATCAGCGGCATCGCCCTGCCCCCCAAACCCCCCAATCAACCGCGTTTCGGCGACTGGGTATTCGAAAACAGTCTCTATCACCGGCATCCGCACCTCGATACGCAGTTTCATCTGCGCATCCCCATCATTGGCATTGGCGCCCCGGCAAGGGTCTTTCTCAGTGATGTGGCCAGGATCCTGCATACCGAACTTATCCTGCCCGAGTTTCATCAGGTTGCCAACGCGGTGGGAGCCGTAGCCGGCAGCGTAATGGTCAGTGAAGAGATCCTCGTGTATCCGCAGTTTTCGACGGCCGGCCTGGATGTCATCGGTTTCTACGTGCAGACCAATGAAGGCAGGCAGCTCTACGAGGAGAATGCCGACGCCCTGCAGGCAGCCCGGCGTCTGGCCGCAGAAAGGGCGCGGGGGGCAGCCCTGCGTTCGGGTGCAGCCAATCCCCAGGTGACAGTGGATGTTCTAGCCGACGGGCTGGACAGCTATCGTGTGCGCGCCAAGGCCATGGGAAATCCCCGTCTGGAGAAAAACTAATGGATTTGATACGTATTGACACGCAAAAGGCTTACGAACAACTGCACACTCGTATCGTGCGTCTGCAACTGGCGCCAGGTGAGCTGATCGATGAATCGCAGCTGGCCAGCGAACTGGACCTGAGCCCCACCGCTGTACGGGAGGCGATCAGATTGCTTGTGCATGATGGCCTGGTGCAGGTCACTCCCCGACACGGGCTGTACGTGGCGCCGGTCAGCCTGGATGATCTCGCCCAGTTGAGCGAGATGCGGGTGTCGCTGGAGGGGCTATGCGCGCGGCTGGCCTCCCAACGCGCCAGCGAGGACGAGTTGGCGGTACTGATGGCGCTGCGTCAGGAACATCAACACCCTGCAGACGATGACAGCGAGCGCCTGTTCGCCCTGGATCATCGTTTCCATCAGGCCATTGCCCGCGCCGCACATAACAAATACCTGGCACGCACGCTGGAGACCTTCTTCGGCCTCTCACAGCGACTTTGGTATCTGGCCCTGCCGGAGATCGGCACCCTGCCCGCCGCCATTGCCAGGCATGTGGAACTGGTGCAGGCGATTAAGGCCGGAGATGCCGATCTGGCCGAGCGCCTGATGCAGGCGCATGTGCAAAATTTCTACGATGAAGTGCAGGCGATCCTCAAGCACAAGCTGGCCTGAGGCTTGCACGCCGCTATCGCTAAACGGCCAGTCCACAGGCCTGAATGACGCCGCGACGACCGTTGACCAGCCAGTCGGGATTCTGACGGGCCAATGCCTCGGCCTGCCCCGGTTGCAAGCCCACGATGATCTCGGCCTTGAATGTGCGTAGAGCCACTACGGGCGCCGGAAAATAGGAAAGAACACGGGAAAAGGGAGTGGTAGGGGGCCAGTGGGCATCACCCAGCAGGCGGCGATAATTGGCATCCCCCTTGACAATGACCAGATCGGCAGCAGCAAGCCGGGCCAGCAGATCCGCAGGCAGTTGATAGTAAAACAGACTGCTGGTATAAAACCAATGCGTGCTGATTTGCAGACTGCCATTATGCTGCAGCTGGCGGATTTCCACTCCCAGGCGCTGGGCCTGTTCCCCGCCCTGCGCCAGCGCCCGCAACGCGTCGTCCACATCTTTGGGCATGGCATCCGACACAAAATACGGTTGCGGTTTAACGTGCAGGATCACCCGGCGCACCAGCCCCTGTTGCAGGCAATCGTGCGCCAGAGCCATATCCAGCAGCAGCTCGGTGCCGGCATTGTCCGTAATATAAATGAGTGTGTCCAACCCCCGACGCACATGTTGCCATACCGACTCGCTGTCATCTACCAACAGATTGTGGCGCTCGGCCTGTCGTGAGCCGCTGCTTCCCAGATGACCGGCTACGTTATAGCTCAGGTCCACACGATTGCCCCAGAGGGCGGCATGAAACAGGCGCAGAAAACGCTCCCCACTGTCCGCAGGCAGGCCGGCCAGCAGGTGATCCACCGTGTGCGGAGCCGCCTGCGGATGCCATTCCTGATCTTTGATGGGCTGGAAGGGATCTTGCAGATGCGTCGGGCCGGAATGAAAGTAGCGTGTGGCTTCCAGAATACGTCGGTAAAAATAGGCCTCGGCCCAAAACCAGGGTACATCCAGCCAGGAGCGTCCCACAAACGGCTTTGTTACCGCGTCCCAAAACGCCCGGTCTGCCGTGGCTTCCTGTAGCAGGCGGATGCGGCCGTATACCAGTTCCTCCCACAAAGACTCCAGGTTGGAGCGAACGGGGGCAGGAAAATCGTTCACGTCCACAACCTGGCGCAGGATGTCAGGCACTCGTTTTTTCAGCGTATTGTGGGCAAAGCTGCCCGGGTCAGACGTGTGGATAAGCGGAGGAAAATTCTGAGTATCGATCAGGGGATCAGGAATGCAGTAGTTTATCATGATTGGCTACAGGAAGAAGGAGTGGGGAGCAGGCCCGGTTTGCTTATCTACTTATCTCCTGCGGGCGCGGCTCTGCGCTGGCGTTCTTCTTGGTACCGGCTTATGCGGGTTAGGGGCGGGTGCATCATAAAGGAAAGGCCAGACATCTGGCAATGTCTGACCCTGTTGAGTGATGGTGATACGCGATTGCTATCGAGCCCGCACCTTCGCTCGATGATCGGCCCCTGCTGCCGCCATCACGCCATTGTGCTGGCTGCAGCATGATGGGAGGGAACTTTCGTTCCTTCGAAAACAGCATAGCAATGATTGTAATAGATGTCAAACTGCGGAAACGGCATGAACGCGTTTCCATCTGGGAGCACGAGCGAAATAGTCGCTGTTTGGCAGATATCGCGCGCCCCGGGGCCGTGATGCTTCCACCTTTGGAATTGCTGACCTGTTTTTCAGTTGCTTGCAGTTATTACGCCATGAGGTGATAATGGAGCTGTTGAGCGCTGTTTTCGTGCCGCCTTAACCTCCATTCCCTGATCGCTTATCCATCGCAGGTCACTTGATTAGCTGGCAGATCTCTGTACGCCGCCAACGGTCGTCAGTCTGACCATCCGCTGCTTCTGCCGAGGATATCGTGAAAATCGACAATTCTTTGCATGGCTCTGTGTGGGGCTGGCGAACAGTTCTTATCCTGGCCCTGACGCTGATACTTGCGGGCTGTGCCAATGGTACACCTGTGGCCACATTTGCGCCACCAGCCACCGCCACCGTCGTGGCGACGCCGTCGCGCCCACCCTCACCCACGCCCACACGCATCCCCCCCACCTCCACCCCCACCCCAGCCCCGCCGCTTCCGGCGCCGCTCTATGTGTACGGGCCCGAAACACAGATTCTGCGATTGGAGCGCGATGGCGTCACGGTCAGCCAGATCACTGCTGCGGAAACACCGCTGACTGATTTCGATGTGTCGTCGGTGACGGGTGACGTGGCCTATGTAGCCGATAACAAACTCTATCTCGGCAGCGGAGCCAGCGGCGAAACGCGGCTGCTCTTTGGCGGCGCTGAGTCAGGTCCAATGAGCCTGGACGCCCCCCAGCTACGCCTCCCTCGCTTTTCACCCGACGGCAGTCAGATCGCCTTTGCCTATGGCGGAGTACAGGTGATTGATATCGCCAGCGCCCAGGCTCGCCTCGTGCAGGCCGATGACCCTGCCTCGGGATATCTTTACAGCCCCCTTTCTTGGGCGCCTGACGGGAAACGCCTGTTGCTTTACAGAAGCTTTTTCACCACTGACAGCAGTCTGGTGGTCCTCTCGCTGGCCGATAATGCCCTCATCGCCCTTGGGGATGCCTGCTGCCACCCCACGTGGTCGCCTGACGGCCAATACGTCTACGTGTCGGGGCCGCACTTCGATGCGCACAACGAGCCGGGATTAACACGCTATGACACCTTCCATGAGGGGAAGCGCGAAATACTCGTCAGGCGCCCGGAACAAAGCGATGAACTGCTGCTGGTAGATTATGCCACCTTGCTGCCCGATGGTTTTCTTTACATCTTCCAGCGCCGCATCAGCAAACAGGCATACAGCGAGGCCGATCAGCATCCCGATTTTGCCATGGTACGCACAGCGCCCGACGGACAGAGCGACTTCACCCGCCTGCGCCGCGATAGCTATCCGCTGCGGGATGTGCTTTGGGCAAGCGATGGCAGCGGCGCGGTAATCGTCCCCGAGTCAACGGGGGCATCCGACACCCTGCCCGTGCTCTGGTTACCGGCAGATGGCAGTCCTGCCATAACGCTGTCCGTACACGTGCGCGATGATTATATCCCGTTATTGCACTGGGGGCCGATCAACCCCGGAACTGAGTAGTCAGATGGCACACGAGCAAGCGGCGATGGTATTGCGTATTGAGTATTGCGTGTTTCGTATTGCGTAAGCCCCCGACAGGGTTCCTCCGTGTTCCTGGTCAGGGGAGACCGGTGTACCCGGAAACCGGAAAACCGGGATGGGGTGGCTTAGCCCACAACCGGCCTGGTTTTCTGGGCTACTGGCCCACTGTGCTACGGGTCTACATTGATACCAATCCGTGTCCGTCCGCGTTAGTCCGCGTCCTATTTTCGGAACAGACCTACGGTGCGCAAGCTGCACGCCAAAACGGATGAAAATCTCTCGCCAAGACGCCAAGAGCGCAAAGGATTTTTTTCTTGGCGGCTTTGCGCCTTTGCGAGAGGC
>JAJRXO010000129.1 GCA_024276255.1 Chloroflexota bacterium
ACCCTTTACGATGAAAAATCATTCACGTGTTCATATTCTTCTCGTTCTTGTCGCCCTATTTATATTCGCCACAGCCTGCGCCGTCACGTCCGGATCTGAGAAACCTGCCGAGGAGACAGTGGCCGCGCGGCCGACCCTGCATCCCACCTTTACACCGACCCCCATCCGGCCCACGCAGCCGCCGCCACCGCCTACCTCCACGCAGGTCGCTGTCGCTCCTACCGCCATACCGACCACCGCTGCTGAAAGCGCTGCCCCCACCGACACCCCGCCTCCACCCACGCCCACCACAGTGCCCGACACCCCCACTCCCTCGGTTCCGATGGTGGAAGTGACAGCGCCCAGCGTGAATCTGCGCGGCGGCCCCGGCACCAACTATCCTCGGGTGGGCAAGGCAACCCAGGGACAGACCTTCCCCATCCGGGCGCGCAATCAGGCCGGCGACTGGTTCCAGATTGAAACCGCTGATGGCAACCTGGTGTGGATCATCAACGATCAGCGCTGGACACAGCCCCCCGCGGACGTGAATGTGATCACCGTGGCGCAGAACATCCCCACCCCGCCCCCCAGGCCCACACCTCGCCCCACCAACACACCGGCCCCCACCCCCACACCGGTTCCCAACTACCCGTTCCAGGCCAGCGGGCCTATTTCCAATGCCTCTGGCAATCCGTGGCTCAACATCTTTGCTGCCGTGCAGGCCAAGGACGGTACTTGGCTGGATGGTTATCGGCTGGCGACGCGTCGCTCGGGCGCAGATGCCGGCTTCAGCGAGACCTCCCGGCCCGGTCCCAGCGACGCCACCTGTCCTGCTTGTGGCGACAATCGACAACAGAACATGAAATATGAATATGCCAATCAGGCAGCAGCCGATTGGGAAGTATGGCTGGTCGATGGCGGCGGTAATCGGGTGAGTAACAGCATCAAGTTCAGCACCAATCCCAATAACTTACAGTGGATTTTCATTCAGTTCACTGCCAAATAACTCCCTCCATCCGCCTTGACTACCTCTGTCCGTCCGTTCCTGCTCATCCTGGTCCTGCTGGTGCTCACGCTGGGTTGCACCAGCGTGGGGCGTATGGTGGTGGCGCCCACGCCTACCCCTACGGCCACGCCGCTGCCCACGTTGCGCCCCACCGTGACCACCACCCCCACGCCCACCATCACCCCCACAGCCACCTTTACCCCGACTCCCTTGCCGACGGCGACTCCCATCCCCTCACCCACGGCCACGCTGACTGCCACCCCCTCGCCTGAACCCGTGGCGCGGGCCGTGGTACGGAATCCTACCGTGAATGTGCGCAGTGGTCCGGCCATCACTTTTCCTCGCGTGGGCGAGGTGTACCAGGGTGAGACCTACGGCATTGTGGGCACTGATCCCGCGGGTGACTGGTGGAAGATCTGTTGTCTGGATGGTACAGAGTCCGGGTGGGTGCGCGGCGATCTGCTGGATATCAGCGGCCCGCTCGACGATGTGCCGGTGATCAATCCGGCCACGCCCACACCTCGGCCCACTGCCACCGATACGCCGGTGCCCCCCACCCCCACCCCGCCGCCGCTGTTCTATCGCGGCATCGGGCCCATTTTCATGCCCACCAATAACGATTGGGTTACCCTGTGGGTCAAGGTGTACCGGGGCACGACCGGCGACGGAGAAGCCCTGCCAGGATGGCGCTTGCAGGTCAAACGTGATGGCGTGGTAGTGGCTACCAGCGAACCGTCGGCTCCGGTGTTCCAGTATTCGGCGCCGCCGGGCGAGGAATTCGGCAACCGCCAGCTCTACAACCTCAAGCTGGAGATCCTGAATCCCGGCACCGCCACCTGGGAGGCTTATTTGATCGATGCGGCCGGCATGCGGCAGTCGCCCGTGATCACCTTCACCACGCAGCCCGGCAATCAGCGCCGCGAGATCTACATCGGCTTTCTGGCTGCCCAATAGCGGTCCATACGAAGACGGATGCAGCGACCATTCCTGCTGATCAGGCACCGTTTGGCTCACAAAGGATGGCAGCGGCCGACGCTGGTGTTCATCTTTTTGCTGGCGTTGCTGCTGCGTGTGCTGCGCCTGGATTTTCAGCCTCTATGGTGGGATGAAGGCTACAGCGTGTGGTTTGCCGGTCAGCCGCTCAGCGATATGGTGCGATTGACCGCGGCGGATATTCACCCGCCTTTGTACTACGCCCTGCTCCATCTCTGGACCCGGGCATGGGGTCTTTCTCCCCTGGCCCTGCGCAGCTTCAGCGTGTTGATGGGTGTACCAGCGGTGCTGCTGGCCTACGCCCTGGGCCGAACGCTACGCGGGCGCAATGTGGGCTTGCTGGCGGCAGCCCTGGTGGCTTTGAATCCTTTTGCCATCTACTACAGTCAGGAAATCCGCATGTATGGTCTGGCCGCCACCTTCAGCCTGGCGGCATTGTGGAGCGGCTGGCACTGGGCGCGCGACGCGGCGGGGCCCGACCACTGGCGGTGGGGTGTGGTGTATGCCCTGAGTGTGGTGGCGGGTATGTATACCCTTTACATGTTCGCCCTCATCCCTCTGGCGCAGAGCGTATGGGTTTTGATCGATGCTCGCAAGCGCTGGAGGGCATGGCTGAGCGCCCTGGTTGCCGCGGGTTTGCTGTATGTGCCCTGGCTATTGTATGCCGGTCCCAGGCTGCTCAATTATGTGGCATACAAAGTCGTTAAGGACAATGATACGCCGCTGCCTTTGTTGTCGTATATCGGCCATCATCTCAGCGCCTTCCTGGTGGGACATCTCGAAGGACCGTGGAAAGCATTGTGGCCGTGGCCGCTGCTTGTGCTCCTGCCCCTGCTGGCGGGCTGGATTGCAGGTCGTCGCCACTTCCCGAAAGGGCAGGCGGTTGCTCTCCGCTATCTGCTGATCACTCTGGGGGTGGCCCTGGCTGTGGGATTTGCCCAGCAACTGCAGGCCCCCTTTATCCCCGAACGTTTCGAACGCCTACTGTTAATCGCGGCGCCGGCCTTGTGGCTGTTGCTGGCGCTGGGACTACACATGCTATGGCAGCAGGTGCCTGCGGCGGCATGCGTGACGGCCGGGCTGTTGCTGTTCATGCAGGGGGCGAGCCTGTGGGGCTTTTATCAGATCCCCCGCTACGCCGACCGTGATTATCGCCCCCTGATCGCCACGGTGCAGCAGAATGTGGCGGAGGGCGACAGTGTATTTACGGTGTTTCCCTGGCAGATCGGCTATTTCTGGGCCTATTGGTCTGCTGATACCCGACCGCCCATCGTGGCCAGCCCCGGTGAGGCCTGGGGGCCGGAGGTGGCGCGGGCCCTGGATGCCCGGCTGGCTACAGGTGCAGTGTGGTTCCCGGAGCATCTGGCGCTGGGCGGGTTGCTGGAAAGCGCGGCCGAAGATTATCTGCACACGCGCAGCTATCAGTTGCTGAATCAGTGGTATGGCGCTGAGACGCGACTTACAGCGTGGTCATTGCCGACAGAAGCTGAGCCGGCGTTGACGATGTCTGATCCGATCGAGTGGCAATCCGGAATGACCCTGCTGTCGGCGCAGGCACAACGTCGCGACCGCCGCCTGTACTGGGATTTGACGTGGGATGGCGTATCGACGACACCCGGTCAGGATCTAACCTTCTCGTTGTGGCTGACCGGGCCCGCTGGTTATCGCTGGGCCCAACGCGATGTCACCCCGTGGCAGGATGCCGGCCGCATTGTCCTGAACAGCCCGGTGGGCACGCCGCCGGGCGAATATGATGTGTGGGCCGCCATGGTGGATGCCCGCGGAAAAGCCGTACCGCTGGCGGGCGATAATCCTGCTTTGCAGGCGTGGCTGGGCACCGTGCAATTGCCAGTCATGACGCCGGGGCCGGCTGCCATACCGGCGCAGTTTCCGGCTTCGGTAAGTGGTAACGGCTGGCATTTCGCTGGTCACAGCCAGAGCGATGGCCCCTACCTGCCGGGCGATGATGTGCAGCTCAGCCTGTTCTGGCAGGCAGATGCTCCGCCGGCGGTGGATTATTTTGTGTTCGTGCAATTGCTGGATAAGGACGGCAAGGTGGTGGCCGGCCTGGAGGAACCCCCTCTGGCCTGGTTGCCCACAAGCGCCTGGCCGCTGGGCACGCCCCTGCGCAGCCAGCACCGCTTGCGTTTGCC
The DNA here is from genome assembly GCA_024276255.1 of Chloroflexota bacterium. Lineage (GTDB taxonomy): Bacteria > Chloroflexota > Anaerolineae > J102 > J102 > JAADGC01. The sequence continues at coordinate 4,132 of JAJRXO010000129.1, forward strand.
CGCGGATTTGCCCGCCGGTCGCTATCGGCTGATCGCCGGGTTGTTCGATCGCCAGAGCGGTCTTCGTGTACGCTGGGAAGGCGACGATTTCCTGCTATTGGGGTACCTGCGCAGCCAGAGTAGCGAACATGATTTTACGATTCCCCATCCTCAGGTGCCACTGAATCTCACCCTGGTTGGAGGGCATCGCCTGGTGGGCTATGATCTGGTGGCCGGCGCCAGCGAGGGCAGCCCGGTGAACCTCACCCTCTACTGGGTGGCAGCCGGCGCCACGGACCGTCGTTACAGCAGTTTCGTGCATCTACTCGATGCGCAGGATCGGTTGCGCGGGCAGACCGATGCCGAACCCGCCCACGGTGCGCACCCGACCACATCGTGGCTGGCAGGCGAGGTCATCCGCGACGCGCACACCCTGAACTTGCCGGTGACCGATCCGGCTCCGCCCTATTATCTGACTTTGGGCCTGTATGATCCGCGTACAGGCGAGCGCCTGCCTTTTGTCGATGCTCAGGGCAACATCATCGCCGATCACATCACCCTGCCCTTGCAGCCTTAGGCGCTTGCCAGTCAGGTTTTAGCCCCCTGAGCCAGGAATCTTCGCCTGTCTATCCATCTCCCGGTCTTGCCTTTTTGGTTCCGGCTTAACCAGTTTAGGAGGGGAGGCGAAAGGATTCAGTCAGGCGATACGCTCCCGGCAGCGATCACCTGGCGATACCACAGGGCGCTGTCCTTGGGCAGGCGTTTCTGATCTTCGAAATCTACATAATATAGCCCGAAGCGTTTGCTGTAGCCATACGACCATTCGAAATTGTCCATGAACGACCACACAAAGTAACCGGCCAGAGGGACACCGCAGGCGATGGCAGCGTGAGCGGCCTGCAAGTGGGCTTTGATGTAGGCCAGTCGCCGTTCGTCGTGAATGCGGCCATCGGGCGTGATTGTGTCGGTAAAGGCGGCGCCGTTTTCGGTGATGTAGATCTGCCGCGGCTGATAATCGAAATGCAGGCGATTCAGCAGGCGGTGCAGCGAATGCGGATGTACTTCCCAGCCCATTTCCGTGAATTCTGATTCGGCCGTGTTGATGGTGGGGGGAAGATTGTCGGCTGCCGCGGCATCGCGAGCCACCTGTCGGGTGTAGTAATTCACGCCCAGGAAGTCGATATGCGCAGAAATGGCCTGCAAATCGCCTTCCTGCACCATATCCATACGAGCGTCATGTTGGCGGGCAAAGAACACCAGCATATCGGCAGGGTAATGACGCCCGAAAATCGGGTCCAGGAACATGCGGTTGAAATAGCCATCGATCTGGCGGGCCATGTTGGCATCGGCATAGCTGGGCGAGGCTGGCACCACATCGTGCAGATTGAGCGTAATGCCCACCTCCGCCCGGGGGCTGTGCTGGCGGATCACCGGCACCGCCCAGCCATGGGACAACAGGAGATGATGTGTGGCCGCCAACGCCTGCTGGAAATCCTGGATGCCGGGTGCATGAATGCCCATGGCATGGCCCAGAAATGCCGCCACCCAGGGTTCATTGTGTGTAATCCAGTGTTTTACCCGATCGCCCAGTCGCCGGCTTACCACCTCGGCGTAATTTACATAATCTTCGGCTATGCGGCGGTTGGTCCACCCGCCCTCCTCCTGTAACGCCTGGGGCAGATCCCAGTGATAAAGCGTCACAAAAGGCGTGATCCCACGGCTCAGCAATCCATCGACCAGCCGATCATAAAAATCCAGACCAGGCTCGTTGATCTTCCCCCGCCCCTGCGGCAGGACGCGCGACCAGGCAACGGAAAATCGATACGCATTGACGTCCAATTCCTGCATCAAATCCAGGTCCCGTTGCCAGCGATGATAATGATCGCAGGCCACGTCACCCGTGCTGCCGTCCAGAATCCGGCCGGGCGCGTGGCTGAAGCGATCCCAGATCGATTCACCTTTGCCGTCTTCGTTCCAGGCGCCCTCGATTTGATAGGCGGAAGTGGCGGTCCCCCAGAAAAAGCTGGAGGGAAAGGACCAAACGTCGGTCATTGTCAGGCTCCAATGTGAGATAAAAACTGTCTGGCGGAATGACTCTTCGTCAACAGGGATGAAAACAGGGAGCGTCATCGAGCACGTTCGCAATCCGCGCTGGGAGCCAGCGCTTGCGGGTCGGATGCGTGATCTGGCGCTATGCCGGGCCTGTTCACGGGGTTGGTAACTCAGCCCAATTTTGTCCATCAGTGTATCCTGCTTCCTGCTCCTTGTCAATCGATCCGATACGATCGATTTCATCAAACAAGCGTTCTAGCCGGGTGTCGCGCGATTCTGCCAATAAGCGCCACTTGTGGTATAATAACACCATAAAACCAGGTAAAAGGTTCGCTGAATTTCGGGCGGGCCCGGCTCCGATTCCAGTGTAAAACGAGTGATCTCAGGTATGAATGCAGACCCTCAGCAAACCGAAAAACCCTTGGGCGTGATCGATAGTTTATCGCTTGGATTCAGTTTTATTATCCGATATCCCTGGCTGTTGCTCCTGCCCCTGCTGCTCGATGTCTTTCTCTGGCGTGGCCCGCGCATCAGCCTGTCGCCCTTGCTGGATAGCATGGTGCAAACGATGTTCAGCCAGCCCAATCTGCCCCCGGAATTCAGCCAGAACGCCGATCTGGTGACCTAAAACATGCATCTCATGGGCGAAAGCCTGAATTTGATGACGCTGCTCTCGGGCCTGATGATCGGCATGCCCTCATATTGGAGCCTGTTCGATAGCATGACGGCCCCTGTGGGCAAGGGCGGCCTGATCAGTATCGAACGCTGGCAACAGTTGCTGGCAGCCCTGGCTGTGCTGATTCCTGCCGGTCTATTTGTGGGCAGCATGTGGTTGGGCGGCATCGTGCATCTGTTAGCCCGCGATGCCCGCGGCTTCACTGCCTATTGGCGGCGCACAGGCTGGATATGGCTGAATGTGGGCCTGTTCACCTTGCTGTTGGTGGGTATCCTGCTGGCCAGTTTCTTTGTGCTCAGCCTGTTTTCCCTGGTGGGCATGTTATTGGCTGGCGTCAGCGGCGCCACGATGGCCGTGTGGGCTCTGTTTTTTGTGGGCTCCCTGTTCGGCTTGTGGCTGGCCATTGGCTTGCGCTTTGTGGTGCAGGCCATCGCCCTCGATCGTGTGAACATGGTGCGAGCGATCTGGCGTAGCCTGAACGTGGTGGGGCGTAACACATCCTCCACACTCGGTTTCATCCTGATTTCATTCCTGCTGGTGCAGGGTTTCGCTCGCATCTGGTTGGCCATTAACGGTTCAACGTGGGGCATTTCACTGGGTATGCTGGGCAACGCCTATCTGGGAGCATCGTTGACAGCAGCGGCATTCTATTTTTATCGCAGCCGCTACCAGTATTGGCAACAAAACAAACCGCCACTACCTTCCCCCGTGACGCGGGACACACCGCCTCCACCCGCACACTAATCTGTCTCTCCGCCTGATGGCCTGTCCCGTCAGGTTCACCTGTTCCCCCATTTCAATTACAACTGTTTGAGGTTAACTTCCTGTGGCCAAAACACCGCAAGACATCAATATCGCTTCTGAATATACTGCTGATCAAATCCAGGTTCTAGAGGGCCTGGAGGCTGTGCGCCGACGTCCCGGCATGTACATCGGCGGCGTCGATGAGGCAGCCCTGCATCACATGGTTTATGAAGTCGTCGACAATGCTGTTGACGAGGCCATGGCCGGACGCTGTGACAGGATCGAGGTCATCATACACAAGGATAACAGCGTGTCGGTGATCGACAATGGCGCCGGTATCCCCGTGGGAATACAAAAACAGACCGGCTTACCCGCCCTGACCGTGGTCATGACCAAACTGCACGCCGGCGGCAAGTTTGGCGGCGGAGGATACAAGGTTTCCGGTGGTTTACATGGCGTTGGCGTCAGCGCCGTGAACGCCCTCAGTGCCTGGTTCGAATCCACCGTGCACCGCGATGGCAAGATCTATCGCCAGCGCTTCGAACGCGGGATACCGGTTACCGGCGTCGAGGTCATCGGCAAAACCAGTAAAAACGATACGGGCACCCATCAGCGTTTTCTATACGACGATACCATCTTCGATCCCGACGCTACATATCGTTTTGAAACCCTGGTGCAGCGCTTCCGCGAAATGGCCTTTTTGAATCGGGAACTGCGAATCCGACTGGTGGATGAGCGTCCCGAGGAACCGAAGGAGATGAACTTCTATTTTGAGGGCGGCGTCAGCTCCTTTGTGCGGCATCTCACGCGCAACCGCACTGTGCTGCATGATCCTGTGCATATCGAACGCACCTTTGACACCACCCAGGTGGAGGCTGCCATCCAGTACACTGATGGCTTTAGTGAGTCAGTATACGCCTTCGCCAACACCATCAACACCCCTGACGGGGGCACCCATTTGACGGGTTTGCGCAGTGCTATCACCCGTTGCATCAACGACTATGCCCGCAAACAGAACATCCTCAAGGAAAAGGACGCTAATTTCAGCGGTGACGACACCCGAGAAGGATTGACTGCCATCATCAGCGTCAAGCTCGTCGATCCCCAGTTCGAAAGCCAGACCAAGGTCAAGCTGTTGAACAACGAGGTGCGCAATCAGGTGGAATCGGCGATCGCCGAGACCTTTGGCGAATGGCTGGAGAGCAATCCCCGTCAGGCCAAGAAAATCATTGAAAAATGTGTGACAAGCGCCCGCGCCCGGGCGGCCGCCCGTAAAGCCCGCGATCTGGTGATCCGCAAGAGCGCACTGGAAAGCATGACCCTGCCTGGCAAGCTGGCCGATTGTTCCGAGCGGGATCCGGCCAAGGCTGAGCTTTACATTGTGGAGGGTGATTCGGCAGGCGGCTCGGCCAAGCAGGGCCGCGACCGGCGTTTCCAGGCTGTGCTGCCGTTGCGCGGCAAGATCCTCAACGTGGAGAAAGCCCGACTCGACAAAGCCCTGGGCAATCGCGAGATCCAGGCCCTGATTACGGCCCTGGGCACCGGTATCGGCGATCAATTCAACCTCGATAATCTGCGCTACCATCGTGTCTTCATCATGACCGACGCCGATGTCGACGGTTCGCACATCCGCACCCTCTTGCTGACCTTGTTCTTCCGCTACATGGAACCCCTGATCTCGGCCGGGCATCTCTACATCGCCCAGCCTCCGTTGTATCTGATCAAAATCGGCCGCGAGCACCACTGGGTCTATTCGGAAGCAGACAAGGAGCGCCTGCTGGCCCGATATAACAACAAGAATGTCTCGGTGCAGCGTTATAAAGGCCTGGGCGAGATGAACCCCGAGCAGTTGTGGGAAACCACCATGAACCCGGCAAAACGCACCATCCTGCAGGTGACGATCCAGGATGCAGCCGCCACCGACCAGACCTTTGACATGCTGATGGGTGGCGAGGTCGCTCCCCGTCGCCGTTTTATCAACACCCACGCCAACGAAGTGCGTAATCTCGACGTGTAACCGCCCGCACATTATTTAACGTGAAAACGCCACGCCTCATTACTGAAGCGTGGCGTTGATGTCTGACGCAACGGGAAGCTATTTCGGGCTCATGGGCATGATCACGTGCACATATTCTTCGGGGCCGACGCCGACGGGACGGAACACACCCGGCCGGCGGGCGGAAACGGCTTCGAATATCACCTGCGGTGTATCGATGACCGAGAGCACATCGATCATGTATTTGGCGTTGAATGCGGCCTCGAGTGGTTCGCCCTCGACCACTGCATCCACCTCTCCCTCGTTGTCACCCATGTCGGCGCTGGTGGCCGTGAACCTGATGCGGCCTGGATCGCCGGGGGTGATGTTGAGCCGCACGAAGTTGGCCGAATCGCGGGCGAAGAGATAGGCGACCTTCAGGGTATTCAACATCTGCGCCGTATCGACAATGGCGCGAGTATTGTAGCTATCGGGGATGATACGGGTATAGTCGGGAAATGTTGCTTCGATGAGCTGGCTCACCAGATCGACGCCCGGCATGTGGAACATGATCTGATTGCGGGCCTCAGTTACGGTCACATCCACCCCGTCATCTTCGCTCAGGTCCATCACCCCGATAATGCGTGAAAGCTCGACCAGCGCCCGCGAGGGGATGATCACAGCCACAGAGCCCGGCGCCGGTTCTTCGAGTACGGTGGAGCGTACTGCCAGACGAAAGCCATCGGTGGCGGCCATGGTCAATCTGTCGTTATCAAAGCGCACAAACACACCGGTGAGGGTGGGGCGGCTTTCATCAGTGGCGGCGGCAAATGCCACCTGTTCGATCATACGCCGCAATTTGGGAGGCGGAACCTCCACAAAGGGGAGGCCGCTCTGCCGGCGATGGGTGGGGATGATGGGGAATTCTGTGGCATCGATGCCGCGGATATTGGCGTCATAACGCGCACATTCGAGATGCAAGATCTGCTTCCCCGCTTCCAGGGTCATCTCGATGCGTTCTTTGGGTAGGGAATTGACGAAATCGCTGAGCAAACGGGCGGGAACCGTCGTTGCCCCTTCTTCTTCGATCATGGCCCCGATCCAGCAGTTGATGCCGATCTCCATGTTCATGGCCGACAACTTGAGCTGCGAGTGATCGGTCTCGAGCAAGATGTTGCTTAATACGGGCAGGGTGCTGCGAGTGGCCACCGCTCGTCCTACAATCGAGAGTCCTTTGGCCAGATTTTCTTGCAAGACGGAAACGCGCACGGGAGGACCTCCGGGGATAAAAGCAAGGAGTCAGGAGTTGTTGATGCAGTATACCAGACATAAGCTTTTTTTGTGAAATGCCTGTTTCGCCGCGGGCGCTTCCGGGATGTTTCCGGCAAGGTGGGCGAAGTTTGACACGCCGCGGCATAGCTCTCTATAATGAAGCATCCCCGCACCCCCCGCCGGCGGTGTATGCCCGACGATCCTGGCCTGAAATTATCCTGGAGTGTGTCTGATGAAGACCATCAAACGTTATCCCAATCGTAAACTATACGATCTCGATCGCAAACGCTATGTGACCCTGGAACAAATCGCGCAAATGATCCAGCAGGGGGAAGACATTCAGGTCATTGATCACGAGACCGGCGAGGATCTCACCAGCGTCACCCTGTCACAGATCATCTTTGAGCGCGAGAAGAAGCGCTCCGGCTTTTTACCCACCAGCATCCTTACAAACCTGGTGCGGGCGGGGGGCGGTCCCCTCGACTATCTGCGGCGATCGTTGCACACTTCGCTCGGGGTATTACGCATGCTGGAGGAGGAGATCGATCAGCGCATTGACACCCTGGTGGCCAAGGGAGAGATGGCGCAGGAAGAGGGGGAGCGCATTCGTCGTGAGATCTACGAGGGGGTGAGTTCAGCTACCAAGGACCTGCTGCCTGATATTCGCATCGAGGCAGCCCTGGAACGGCTGAAAGTTCCTTCCAGCACTGAGATTCAGACCCTGCAAGAGCAGGTAGAAATATTGATGCAGCGTGTTGACGCCCTGCTGGCAGCCATGCCCGACGAAGATCAGGGAACTGACAGCGCCACGACTGACGAAGCTCATGACTGAAATCTCTACCATCCCGCAGTTTATTCCTCCCGATACAAGCTCCAAGACAGCTCTGGTTTTAGCGGGCGGTGGTTTGAGCGGCGCTGTATACGAGATCGGCGCCCTCAAGGCCATCGACGCCCTGTTGGTCGATCGCAGCGTTACTGATTTTGATGTCATCGTGGGAACCAGCGCCGGCGCGCTGGTGGGGAGTATGCTGGCCGTGGGCATCACCCCGGGCGAGATGATGCAGGTGGTCGAGGGTGTGCAGCCTGATGGCGCCACGATCTTACCGCGGCACCTGTTTTCACTGAACACCGGCGAGTTGCTGCGCAAGAGCTTATATCTGCCCCGCACCCTGAAGAATACCCTCAGTCATTACATCCGGCACCGCGGCGACATGAATGTGCTGGATCTGTTGTGGTCGCTCATCGATGCCCTGCCCTCCGGCATTTATAACAACATGTCGCTGGCCCAGTTCATTGTGGAAACACTGAGCGAGCGCGGCCTGGAGGACAGTTTTAACAGCGTTTTGCACCAGCTGTTTATCATTGCCAC
>JAJRXO010000130.1 GCA_024276255.1 Chloroflexota bacterium
CGATGAATACAATGTGGTGCCAGCCCTGTACGAGAGCAAAGCCGATGGCCTGGCGCACATCCCGCAAATTGCCCGCGCCTATGCCCCCCGCCTGGGGCTGCCTGTGGGCGTACTCACCAAATACCTGCACGATCTGCGCTACGATCTCAGACCTCGTGATCGGGCTGGCCTGCTCACCTACTTCCGCCTGGCCCTGCCCGACTTCCAGCCCGAGCAACTGTCCTGCTGGCTCCCTGACGAGGGCCTGCGCCCCATCTTCGCCAGCATCCAACCTGCCGACATCGTACCTTGACCCTCATGAGCCTGATGAAATCACGTAACACGCCGCCATCAGAATAGTCCGACGGCAAGCGGGCCGGCGCCATTACCTATGTAAATCCCGTTGGCGCCATTCTATTTTCACAACAAACGTTCATGCTGGCATGCCAGCGCCACGGAGGATGAAAAAAGATCAATCCGTGTTTTTCTGTGCTCGTCCGCGTCCTGTTTTCAAAACAAAGTCCCGTCCTTGTGCGAAAGGACGGGACTTCTGGCATCAGGATTCAACGCCGAATGCCACCTTGACCGTTGCCTTGTACTGCGTGATCTTGCCGTCCTTGACCTTGGCCGTCCATTTGACGACCTCAACACCGCTGATGCCGTGCAGAGTCTGAGCAGCTTCTTTCAATGCAATATTCACAGCATCTTCCCATCCTTTTTCGGAAGATCCGACGAGTTCGATCACTTTGGCTACTTTTGCCATAACAACCTCCTGGGTTTGTGAAAATGGCTCTGGCTGAATTGCCTCGGGGCAATATCACAGAGAAGGGCGTGAGAAAAACCAACGCCTTCATCATACTGCAAACGACGCCAGGTGTAAAACAGCGTGAGGGAAGCCACTGACGTAAATTAGACAGTAAGCTAAAGCTCATTTATAATGAGCTTTCATCAATCCGGCACTGTCGCCAACCTGGCTATGACGCCCCTGTGGTTCTGCTTGCCTGCAGACCAGGGGCGTTTTCATTTTTCAGCTTTGCATTCATCCCACAAAAACCATGGCTACTTCCCCATACATCCCCGATCCCCAAAGTCTGAAACACGGTTTGTACGATCCCCGTTTCGAACGCGATGCCTGTGGCATCGGCCTGATCACCGACATCCCCGGCCGGCGCAGTCACACCATCGTCGAGATGGCCATCCATGCTCTGGCCAACATGGAACACCGCGGGGGCATTGCCGCGGATGCTGGCACCGGTGATGGCGCCGGCATCCTCACACAGATCCCCATCCAGTTCTTCGGCCAGCTACTGGAGCTTCCCCAAATCAAATACGGGGACATGGCCGTGGGCATGTTCTTCGCTGATCCCCGCGCCGACACCGAGACATGGCAGGAGATGGTGAGGGCCAAACTGGGATTGATGGGACTGAGCGTACTCACATGGCGACACGTGCCCGTGCAAACTTCCGCCCTGGGCAGGGTAGCCGCCCACACACAGCCCGATGTCTGGCAGGTTTTCGTGCCCCGGCCCGATGCCCTCGACCGCGGAAGCGCATTTGAAAAAGTGCTCTATCTGGCCCGAAGGGCTATCGAAGCCGAAGTCAGCGCCACCCACAGTTCACTGTATATCCCCTCGTTCTCCAGCCTCACACTCGTCTACAAAGGCCTGATGTTGGGCTCTCAACTGTCAGTGTACTATCCCGATCTGGCCGACCCCAGCTATCGCACGGCCATCGCCCTCTTTCATCAGCGCTATGCCACCAACACATTCCCCAATTGGCAGCGGGCCCAGCCCTTCCGGCTGCTGGCTCACAATGGCGAGATCAACACGCTGCAGGGCAACATCAACTGGATGCGGGCGCGCGAGCAGGGCTTTGGTCACGATGGCTGGGCCGAGGCCATTCGCCCCATCATCGACCGCAACGGCTCCGACAGCGCCATGCTCGACAACGTGGTGGAGGCATTGGTACGCAGCGGCCGCCAGTTGCGGCACGTGCTGATGATGCTCCTGCCCGAAGCCTGGGAGCACATCCCGGATCTGCCGGCAGCGCGACGCGACTTCTATCGCTACCATCGTTGCCTTAGCGAACCCTGGGACGGGCCGGCCGCCCTGGTGTTCAGCGATGGCCGCATGGCCGGAGCCACACTCGATCGCAACGGCCTGCGCCCCATCCGCTATTTCCGCACCTGCGATGGCCTGCTGGTGTGTGCATCCGAAACCGGCGTCATGGATATCCCCGACAGCCAGATCAACTGGCGCGGCAAACTGGGACCGGGACAGATGTTCATCGTCGACACCCTGCGCGGACGCTTGCTGAAAAACGACGAAACCAAGGCCGAGGTGTGCAATCGACGGCCCTACGGCCAATGGACCCGCTCACGGCTCTATAAACTGGACGAGATCGAACGCGTCATCCGCCGCCAGCCCGACAGGCTGGATGCCGCCCGCACCCCTGGCGATCCGGTGTATGAAGAGGGCTTTTTATGGGAACCGTCATCCGAGGACGAGCAGCCCCCCGCCTTGCTGCCCCGCCAACAACTGTTCGGATTCACCACCGAGGCAGTCTCCACCGTACTCAAATCCATGGCCCTCTCGGGCAAGGAACCCATCGGCGCCATGGGGGATGATACCCCACCCGCCGTGCTCTCCCATCTTCCCCGCCCCATCAGCCACTATTTCAAACAGCGCTTCGCCGAAGTCACCAACCCGCCCATCGATCCCCTGCGCGAGCACATCGTGATGTCATTGACGACCTTGCTGGGGCGTCGCCGCAGCATTCTTACAGAGACGCCCAATCACGCGAGGCTCCTGCAAATCGATAGCCCCGTGTTGGATCGCAACGCCCTGGCCCTGTTGTGTCGTCTGCGCCGCCCGGCCGAAGTACCCTTCGACGACAGCCACGACGGCCTGCCTTTCTCGATGGTCGAACTGGACATGACGTTCCCCGCCGCCGGGGGACCGGCAGCACTGGAGCAGCGCCTGGACGATCTCTGTCAACAGGCAGCCACAGCGCTGGCCAATGGCCACAACATCCTCCTGCTCACCGACCATCTGGCCGGGCCCGACCGGGCCCCTGTGCCCAGCCTGCTGGCCGTGGGAGCGGTGCATCAACATCTCATCCGTCGCGGCTTGCGTATGCACGGCAGCCTCATTGTAGCTGCCGGCGACGTGGCCGGCGTGCATCGTCTGGCGACCCTCATCGGCTACGGCGCCAATGCCGTGCACCCCTGGCTGGGCCTCGATACCGTGCACAATCTGGCCGTGGGCGGTCGACTGAAAGGCCTGAAATCCGGTGAAGCAGCCGAGGCAAACTATCTACAGGCATTGGAAACCGGCTTGCTGAAGATCATGTCGAAAATGGGGATCAGCACCGTGGACAGCTATTGTGGGGCGCAGGTATTCGAATGCATCGGCCTGGCCCCCGAAGTCATCGAACGGTGTTTTACAGGCACCCCCAGCCGACTGGGAGGCATTGGCTTCCGCGAAATCGCCGAGGATGTATTGCGCCTGCTGGCCCAGGCCTACGAACTCCCCGGAAATCGCCTGCATCACTGGGGCTTCTTCAAATATCGGCAGCAGGGCGAACGTCATGCTCTTACCCCCGACCTGATCTCCCAGCTACATCAGGCCGTGCGCATGCACGGCGCTGTCAACGGCAACTTTGCCAGCGCCTACGCCCGCTACAAAGCCTACAGCGAGGCTCTGCAACAGGGCCCGCCCACAGATTTACGGGACTTGCTGCGCTTCAAACCCGGGCGCAAGCCCATTCCCGTGGACGAAGTCGAACCCGTCGATGCCATTATCCGGCGTTTCAGCACCGCGGCCATGTCGATGGGGGCGCTGAGCGCCGAGGCCCATCAGGATCTGGCCCTGGCCATGAATCGCCTGGGAGGGCGATCCAACAGCGGTGAGGGGGGAGAGGATCCGGCGCGGCTGGGCAGCGATCGTAACAGTGCCGTCAAACAGATCGCATCAGGTCGATTCGGCGTCACGCCGCCGTATCTGCTTTCCGCGCGCGAACTGCAGATCAAAATGGCGCAGGGTTCCAAACCGGGCGAGGGCGGACATCTGCCGGGGCACAAAGTCACGCCCCAGATCGCCGCCATTCGCCTTACCACCCCCGGCGTGGCCCTGATCTCGCCCCCTCCGCATCATGACATCTACTCCATCGAAGACCTGTCGCAGCTCATCTACGATCTGCGACAGATCAACCCCAGGGCCGAGATCTGTGTAAAACTGGTGGCACAGGCTGGTGTGGGGGCCATTGCCGCCGGCGTGGCCAAGGGCCGGGCTAATGCCGTGTTGATCTCGGGCAGCGACGGCGGCACAGGGGCTTCCCCCCTCTCATCCATCAAGCACACTGGCATTCCCTGGGAGATTGGGCTGGCCGAAACCCAGCAGGTATTGCGGGCCAGCGGCCTGCGCGATCGCGTGGTGGTACGCACCGATGGCGGCCTGCGAAACGGCCGTGATGTGCTGATGGCAGCCATTCTGGGCGCTGACGAATTCTCCTTCGGTACCCTGCCCATGCTGGCCCTGGGCTGCAAGATGGCGCGCGTGTGCCACCGCAACACCTGCCCTGTTGGCGTGGCCACCCAGGACCCCCGCCTGCGCGCTCGCTACCAGGGCCGGCCCGAACACGTCATCGCCCTGTTCCACTTCATCGCTCAGGAAGTACGCGAGCTGCTGGCTTCCCTGGGGTTCCGACGCCTGGACGAGGTGATCGGTCATACCGAACTCCTGGAGCAGGTGCACAGCGGCAACCCGGCCTTCGATGCCTTGAACCTGGATCCCATACTCACCCAACCCGATGTGCCGGTACCCTACCATTTCGTGCAGAGCCCCGATCATGACGATCCCCATGAGCTGGGTAATCGCCTGGCAGAAGCCGTCGTGGCGGCCATCACCCTGGATGAACTGCCTTTCCGCCGCGAGATCAACATTCGCAACATCGACCGCACGGTGGGAGCACGCTTAAGCGGGCGGCTCACACAACTGGGAAAAACCGATCTGCCCGACGGCAGCATCGACATCACCTTCCGCGGCCACGCTGGACAATCATTCGCCGCCTTTTTGCCTGCGGGTGTGCGGTTTGTCCTCATCGGCGATGCCAATGACTATGTGGGCAAGGGCCTGGCCGGGGGCACGGTGATCGTGCGACCAAGCGACGATGCCCCTTATGCCTGGGAAGACAACTATATCATGGGCAACACCGTGCTCTACGGCGCAACCGGCGGCGTCCTGTTTGCCGCCGGTCGGGCCGGAGAACGCTTTGCCGTGCGAAACAGCCGCGCCTGTGCGGTAGTAGAAGGCATTGGCGATCACGGTTGCGAATACATGACCGGGGGCACGGTCGTGGTGTTGGGGCGCACAGGCAATAACTTCGGTGCTGGCATGACCGGCGGCCAGGCCTTTGTGCTGGACACCGGCCCCGCGGGACAGCCCGAATTCCCGCAGCGCCTGAACGATGAGCTGGTATTTGCCACCCGCGTGCACGATGCAGAGGCGCAGGCACTTCTACACCGTCTGATCCAGCAGCACTTCGAGGCCACAACCAGCGAGCAGGCACGCTCCATCCTGGAGCACTGGGAGGAAATGCTGCCCCGATTCTGGCACGTACGACCGCGCTGGATGCGGGAAGCGCGGCGTAACGAGGAGACAGCCCCTGATCAGGTAATGGGGATGAGTATGGCGCGTTATGGATAGCTGATCCGCTTTCCAAGATCACGTCTTTGCGCTACGATTGCATTATAATGCCTGATTGTAAATACAGGCGGGTCCGGGGATGTTTTGAAACATTCCCGGACAACAATGTAAATCATCACCTCATAACTGAGGAGCACTGCATCGACGCAAAGGAAAGCCAATGCAATTTCGCGATTACAATCCCAAAAACGATGAAGCCGCTGCTCTGCGCATCTGGCGTGAGATCGGCTGGCTGGACAGAGACAAAGACCAAGCAGCCGTGGCCAAATTCCTGGCCGCGAGTCGGGCGCTGGTCGCCGAGCTCAATGGCGAACCCGAGTGCATGGCCACATCCATGCCTGGCGAACTGTGGTATCAGCAGGAAGATCTGACCTTCAGCGCCATCACCAGCGTGACCACCGGCCGGGTGGCTCGCAAGCAGGGGCTGGCGAAACGCCTGACGGCCCGGCTGATCGCCGCCGACGCGGCTGCAGGCACCCAGGTGGCCGGGTTGGGGATATTCGAGCAAGGTTTTTACAATCTGCTGGGTTTCGGCAACGGCAGCTACGAGCACTGGATCGGCTTCGACCCGGCGCAGCTGCGCGTCAAGACGCCGAATCGCACTCCCTTGCGCCTGAGCGAAGAGGACAGCGAAGCCATCCACAGGGCCATGCTGCAACGACAGCGCCATCATGGTGGCATCCGTATCTTTCCCCTGGCCTACACGCAGGCCGAATGTCGTTTCGGCGGCGAGGGCTTTGGCCTGGGATATAAAAATGACGAAGGGAAGCTCACGCATTTTCTGTGGTTTCAGGGCAAGGGCGAACATGGTCCGTATCAGATCAACATGACAGCCTTTGAAAATGGCCAGCAATGGCTCGAATTGCTGGGGGTATTGAAATCCCTGGGTGATCAGATACGACTGGTACGCCTGCGCGAACCGGCAGGCGTGCAAATGCAGGATTTCCTGTCCCAACCTTTCCGCTACCGCCAGCTCACCAAAAACTCTCCCTACCAACAGAACAACCAGGCCACTTCCTACTGGCAGGCACGCGTGTGCGATGTGCCCGGATGCCTGGCCAAAACCCATTTACACGGCGAGACGCTGCGCTTCAACTTGCAGCTCAGTGATCCCATCCGCCAGTACCTGCCTGCCGGGGGTCCCTGGCAGGGCGTGGCCGGCGAATACGTGGTCACGCTGGGGCCGGAATCCGCGGCAGAAACCGGTTACAGGCCCGAATTACCCACCATGATCACATCGGTAGGCACATGGACCCGATTATGGCTGGGCGTACTCCCGGCCAGTTCGCTGGCAGCTTACGCCGACCTGCAGGCTCCCCCCGAACTCCTCTCTGATCTCGATCGCCTTTTCTGCCTGCCCACGCCCCACTTTGGCTGGGATTTCTGAGCAGGTGCCACGGGCGGTGGTCCGCCGATAATGATGAAAATGATCTGTGCACATAGACCATCTGTAGCCCGGAAGACCAGAAAACCGGTAAACCGGTAAACCGGGGTGGGCGCCGCCAGGAGGGAAAGCAACTACTCATCATATACTCTCTTTGACAGGAGGCGAATCATGAGTATCCGCATCATAGGCATAGATCTGGCCGTGAGCGCCAAACATACGGCCGCGATTTACGACCCAGCCACGAATAGC
>JAJRXO010000131.1 GCA_024276255.1 Chloroflexota bacterium
ACGGCCTGTAGGTCAGGGTCTTCCTGCAGATGCCGGTAAAGCGCATGCAGGAAGATATCACCATTGTGTTCGAAATGCTCCCAGGCATTCTCGCCATCGAGAATAATGCTCACCAGCCCCGGTTCAGGCTGATGGCGCAGGGCGTGATGGATTTGCTTGAGGCGCACGATCATGTCTTCGGCAGCCTGCTCACCGGGCAGGCCATGATAGACAAAACCCACCCGATCCGAGAGCTGGTGATCGCGGAAGATCATACTGAGATCACCGCGTCCGGCCGGAACACGATAGGGTCGATACAGCAATTCGGGCTGTGTCACCCGTTCGTTGTGATCCCGCTGGAAGTAGACCCCCAGGCTATGTCCCAGAATGGCTTCGTCGGTAGCCAGCCAGCGGATGCCGTGGCGGGCAACAAGGGGCAGTATCTCGGGCGCCACAGCCCCCTCAGCGGGCCACAACCCGCGCGGCGGCCGACCAAAGATCTCGGTGTGTAGCTGCACGGCGGCGGCGATCTGGCCGACGGCGTCGTCCGGCGCCTGAAACGGGGGATCAATCACAGGCAGACCGGGTGAAGGCCGCTGGCCAATGCGACTATCGATCAGCAGGGGTAGGATGGGATGGGAATAGGGCACAGTAAGTAATTCCAGCTGCCCCCGCTCCTGCAACTGGCGATAGCGCGGCAGGACGCGCCCCATGACCTGCCGTTGCCAGGCCATCAGAGCTTCGGCTTCGGCAATGCTGAATCCCTGTCCCTTGTGAATGAGCTCCTGCAAAAAGGCATCGTTCTCCAGCTGATTTGGGTCTGTCCATCCCAGGCTGAACCAAACAATGAGATCCCGGTAGGTCTGCTCGGAGAAATAATCGGGATTGAGCAGGGCCAGATGCCGGCGATCGAGGAGGGCGGCATATGGTTCATAACGACGGATCACACGATCCCAGTCGACGCTGAAACAGAGATTGAGCAGATAGCGCTTGTCGTCGGGGCTGAAATAGGGCTGCCGCGCCAGCAGCATCAAGCGATCTTCATATTCACCCCCCGCATAGGCCAGCAATTGCTCGGCCAGCGATGGCACCACCGTGATGCTCACGTGCACATCGGGGTAGTGGGCTACCACGTCGGCCATGTGCAGATAATCTTTGATCGCGTGCAGTCGCACCCAGGGCAGCCGGGCGAAGTGGCTGCCAGGCTGGCGATAATAGGGCTGGTGCATATGCCAGACAATGGCAACGTGCAGAGGCGGCATAAAATTAAACGGGCGCACCCGCAGATGCGCCCGGAAGGAGATTAGCTTTCGGGTCGGAGGTGGGGGAAGAGGATGACTTCGCGGATATTGTTCTGGTTGGTGAACAGCATGGTCAGGCGATCGATACCCATGCCGAATCCGCCGGCCGGGGGCATGCCATAGCTGAGCGCGTTCACGTAATCTTCGTCTACAGGATGGGCTTCTTTGTCGCCGGCCTCCAGGTCGCGGCCCTGATCCAGAAAACGCTGGAGCTGATCGAGGGGATCGTTGAGTTCGCTGAATGCGTTACACAGCTCCATGCCCCCTACAAAACCCTCAAAACGCTCCACCGTCTGGGGATCTCCGGGTTTCTTCTTGGCCAGGGGCGAGACGTCGACGGGATAATCAACCAGGAATGTGGGCTGAATCAGGTTCGGCTCCACAAACAGGCTCAACAATTTATCGATCAGCTTGCCGCGGCCGGCGTCGGCAGGAGCATCGATCTTGAGGGCACGCATGGCCGCTCGCAAGCTATCGGCGTCGGGATACTCGGCATAATCGATACCGCAGGCGTCGAATATGGCCTGGCGCAGGGGGATGCGAGGCCATGGCGGCCTGAAATCAAGGGTATGCTCCCCCCACTGTAGCTCGTAACCCCCGGTAACCTGCTGCGCCACATAGGCAAGCATGGCTTCGGTGCGCGCCATCACGCCCTCGTAGTCAGTATAGGCTTCGTAGAATTCCAGTTGCGTGAATTCGGGATTGTGTTTGTGGCTGATACCCTCATTACGAAAATCGCGACCGATCTCATATACCCGATCATAGCCCCCCACCAACAGACGCTTGAGATACAATTCAAAGCTGATGCGCAGGTAGAGATCCTGATGCAGGTAGTTATGATGCGTGATAAAGGGTTCGGCGGCGGCGCCCCCGTAAACGGGTTGTAAGATCGGCGTTTCCACTTCCAGAAAGCCTTCACCATCCAGATATTCGCGCAGGGCGCGCAAGATGGCTGCCCGCGTGCGGAAGACATCCCGCACTTCAGGATTGGCCAACAGGTCGAGATAACGCTGGCGCTGCCGCACTTCGGGGTCTTTCAGGCCATGCCATTTGTCGGGCATGGGCTTGAGCGCCTTGGCCAGCAGCTCGATGCCGGTAACCTGGCAGGTGATCTCGCCCGTGCGTGTGGTGACCATAAGGCCCTCCACTCCCACGATATCCCCCAGGTCAAGCATCTTCTTGAAAAAACCATTATAGCGTTCAGCGCCCAACACATCGCGGCGCACCATGATCTGCAGACGGCCGCTTCCGTCTTCGATATGACCGAAGCTCAGTTTACCCATGACGCGGCGGGCCACCAGGCGCCCGGTGAGATGCACAGTCTGTTCTGCCAGCTGGCCTTCGGCAAAGGCCGTCCGCACCTCGGCGATGCTATGGCTGCGTTGCACGCGAGCCGGATAGGGATCGATCCCCTGGGCCTGTAACTGCTGTAGTTTCTGTCGTCTCGCCCGTTCCTGATCCAGAAGTTCCTGAGAATTAAAATCAGTCAAGCTCAATCACCTCGCCATAATGGCATGCGTGCTGTATTGTGTTATTCGATCTTCAGTAATTTGAAGCGTACTTCGCCACCCGGAGTATTCACTGTCACCGTAGAGCCCACTTTCTGGCCCATCAAGGCCAGGCCAATCGGCGACTCGTTGGAAATGCGGCCCTGGCTGGGATCAGCTTCGGCTGAACCCACGATGGTGTACACCTCTTCTTCGTCAAATTCGAGATCACGAACGGTGACGGTGCGCCCCAGCGATACTTCATGGGCAGGGCCATTGCTCTTATCGATAATCACGGCATGCTTGAGCTTGGCCTCCAGCTCCATGATACGGCCCTCGTTCATGCCGGCCTGATATTTCGCCTCGTCGTAACCGGCATTTTCCGAGATGTCGCCCTCCAGGCGAGCGGCTTCGATCTGCCGGGCGATCTCCGGACGACGCACTTTCCGCCGCCATTCCAATTCTTCTTTCAGTTTCGCATAACCCTCGCGAGTAAGGTAGACCGATTTTTCTTCTGTCAGCATAAGGTATCTCTCCAGGAAAACGTGTGCAAGGCGATGATCTGGATTCGCCCCATCTCGGACACAGTAGCAACCCGCGTCGCCGGGCGGCGCGGGCTAAAAAAAGAAGAACTGAGAGCTGGTGACTCAGTTCTGCCCGAGAGTTTTACAGCTTCATTATATAAGATGTGACCGACTTTGGCAAGTATTTCAGTCTGCGTACCGGGGCCTTCCCCGCAGCCAGCCCACCAACCATTCTGCCACTCCGTCAGCGTCATCCAAAGAAAACTGGGGCTTGGGTATGGCCCAGGTTTTATCGGTTACCAGCAGCAAGAGCTCATCCACATCACACAGCAGTTCATTACTGCGGGCCGAACGATGGATCTCGATTTTGGGATACGGCCCGCGCTTGTAACCCTCGGTCAATACCAGATCCAGTCCCGCAAAATACTCAACCACCACCCTATCCAGATCGGTGACCCCATCCTCCTGGGAAAAAATAGCAACCTGTACGGCGCTGGCCCCAACCACGATGTTGGCGCCGGCCTCGGCCATGCGATAGGTGTCCTTGCCCGGTACATCGAAGGGGGTTGGATGCCCATGATGCTTGAGCACACCCACCGTCAGGCCGCGGGCTTTGAGGGCCGGGATCAGTTTCTCCAGGAAGGTGGTTTTACCTGTGCCGGATTTGGCCACCACCGAAACCACAGGCGGCCGCAGCACAGTATGAAAAGCCTCATCCAGTGCCAACATCGCCTGCTTGTTCAGCGCAAAGTGCAACACATCCTGTGGCCGCCCCGTCGAAACGTACACCAGACCGGCGATCTGCAATTGATGCAGATGATGACGGATCTTGGCTGGTGAAAGCTCCAACACGTCACTGAGATTGCGCACGGTAGCTGCTCCCCGCGCCAACTCCTGTACCAATTGCCAACGAATGGGATGAGAGAGAAATTTCAAAGCATCAAGGGGGATGGATTCAGTCATAGCTGATGATCGTGCGCCTTTTATGGGGATTCGTCGCCACGGAGCGCCGGCATTTATCACGCAAACAAACAAAGCGATCATACCTGAATTTGGTACCGCAATGCAAAATCGCAGCAGCACAATCTGCAAGTACATTTTTTTTGCTCGATTTATTCCCGCCTGTAC
>JAJRXO010000132.1 GCA_024276255.1 Chloroflexota bacterium
ACGCCTTTGGCCGTGCGGCTGCCCTCGGGCAGATTGTAAGCACGTTCGGAATAGACGCGACCGGTGTTGGTAAAGAACAGGACATGATCGAGGGTACGGGCGAAAAATGAACGCACAACCACGTCCTCGGCTTTGGTTTCAATGCCGCGCACGCCAACTCCCCCGCGGCCCTGGGCCCGAAACACGGCCGCGTCGGTGCGCTTGATGTAGTTGCCCTGCGTGAGGGTGACGATCACGCCCCGCTGCACGACCAGGTCTTCTTCGCTGAACTCGCCCACGCCGTGGGGATTGATGACGGTGCGTCGCGGATCTGCGTACTTTTCCTTCAATTCCAGGATGTCCTCGCGGATCAGGGCCAGGATCTTGGATGGATGTGCCAGCAGATCCTTGAGGTATTCAATTTTTACCTGCAGTTCGTTGTATTCGTCCTCGATCTTCTGTTGTTCCAACGCAGCCAGGCGGCGCAGCTGCATATCCAGGATCGCCTGAGCCTGCGCTTCGCTAAGCTCGAAGCGCTCGATCAGGGCGGTGCGCGCAGCATCGACCGTATCGCTCTGGCGAATGGTGGCGATCACTTCGTCGAGGAACTGCAGGGCAATGAGCAATCCTTCCAGAATATGCGCCCGGTTTTCTGCCTGCGCCAGTTGCCAGCGCGTGCGACGGGTGATCACCTCCATGCGGTGATCCACGTACACATGCAGGGCAGTCTTGAGATTGAGCGTGCGCGGCTGATTGTTGACCAGCGCCAGATTGGCCACGCTGAACGAGGACTGCAAAGGCGTGTATTTGAAAAGCTTGTTGAGCTCTTTTTTGGGTACAGAACCGCGTTTGAGCTCAATGACAATGCGCATGCCGTTACGATCCGACTCGTCGCGCAAGTCTGCGATAGCGGTAAGGCGGCCGCTGCGAACCAAATCGGCAATGCGCTCGATCAGGGATGTTTTGTTGAGCTGGTAGGGGATTTCGGTGACGATGATGCGGAAGCGGCCATTCCGCATCTCCTCGATCTCGGTCCTCGCCCGCACGATCAGGCGGCCCCGGCCGGTGCCATAGGCCTGCTTGATGCCGTCGAGGCCCAGGATAATGCCGCCGGTGGGAAAATCCGGTCCCTTGACAAATTGCATGAGATCATCCACCGTAATATCGGCGGGGTTGTCCCAATGGTCGATGAGGTAGACAATGGCGTCGGCGATCTCTCCCAGGTTGTGGGGTGGGATGTTGGTAGCCATGCCTACGGCAATGCCGCTGGCCCCGTTCAGCAATAAATTCGGCAGACGGGCTGGCAGCACGCGCGGTTCCTGCAGTGAATCATCGAAGTTGGGGCTCCAGTCGACCGTGTCTTTATCAATATCTTCCAGCAGCTCGCTGGCAATCCGGGAAAGGCGGGCTTCGGTATAGCGCATGGCCGCCGGGCTGTCACCATCCACAGAACCAAAGTTGCCCTGCCCATCCACAAGGGGGTAACGCAGGCTAAATTCCTGTGCCATGCGTACCATGGCGTCATATACGGCAGAGTCGCCATGGGGATGATACTTACCGAGCACCTCGCCCACGATACGGGCGCTTTTTTTATGAGGGCGGCTGTGGTGCAAACCCATGTCATGCATAACGTAGAGGATACGACGATGCACGGGTTTTAGGCCATCGCGGGCGTCGGGTAAGGCACGCGATACGATGACGCTCATCGCGTAATCGAGATAAGCTTCACGCATCTCAGCTTCGATATTGATGGGTCGCACCTGCCCCACGCCGCCATAATCCGGGCCTTCTGGTTCGTCGTTGTGGAGATCGATATTTTTATTGCGGTCTTCCGCCATAATGCATCCTTAGGGTCGATAAAATAGGGTGTCGGCACATGCTTGTACCCACGCTTTATTATACCATCTTCGGGCTTTTCTCACCATGTTTGGGGGGCGCGGCAGAGTCCTGGAGCCCGGCCCGCCTGATTGCCTGACGTTCCCATGGTGACTATAATAACATTGTCAGACTGGTAAAATCTGTGATCACTCATCGTTCCCCATTGGAGTAAGACGATGTCCGGTGAAAATCGAAACCTACTGCATGCCAGGCGTCTGCGCTGGATCGCACGCGTCTGGTCGCTGGTCATTTTTACGCTGACGCTGATCATCGTGTTCAGCCCAGACGAAAGGGCAACTCACCCGGTGCCGGTTGAAGACTGGTTCCT
>JAJRXO010000133.1 GCA_024276255.1 Chloroflexota bacterium
GGCGCAGGCCGACCTCTGGCGCAAAGCGCCTAGAGAGCCTGAGTTCACTCAGCTAGGCCCTAAACAACGACACCATCGCTATGGGTGAAAGGCCGTATTGCTCAGCGGTGTAAGTCACGGCCACGAGGCGTTTTTTATCAATCAACGATTGACTGAATACCATGCGTGTTCATAGAAGGGGGCGGCGATTCGTAAGCGCGATAGCGGCGGTGGGATGCCCGGCCATAACTTCATGCTGCATTGCACGTCTAATCATGTGAGAAGCGCTTTACCTGATGTGCTTGTTGAGGGTCGACCTCCCGGAAGTCGATCGTCGGGAAGTGACTTTCATATGCCCCGGCAATAAATCTACTTGACAGAACATTCAACATCGGCCACAATAGTGTTGTCATCGCCGCCCTGTGCCGCTCCACTCAGCAGTTCGCCCACCATGATATCCGAAAACTCTCTGAAAAACACGTTATTGACTCAGGCCCTGTTGGCCGCACTGATTGCCATTCTGATCCTGGTCTTCTTACCCGCGCAGCCCGCCGCGGCCGAGGGCTGGCAGAACGCCGGCGTTCGCGTGCATGTGGTGCAGCGAGGGGAAACGCTCTCGGCCATTGCGGTGCGATATGGTACCACAGTACAGAGCCTGATGCGCTGGAACAGTCTGCGCAATGCCAATGTGATCTATGTGGGGCAACGCCTGGTGGTGGGGCGTGGTAGTGGGGGCGGTCAAACCAGCAGCACGGGAGTGCATGTGGTGCGTCGGGGCGAGACGCTTTCTGCCCTGGCCAGGCGCTATGGCACCACAGTGGCCGCCATTCGCAAGGCCAACGGTCTGCGCAACAATATCATTTATGTAGGTCAGCGCCTGCGCCTTCCGGGCACGGGCGGGGGCAGCACAGCTTCACCGGGTGGCGGCGCCAACCCCGTCTACCATACCGTTCGCCGCGGTGACACGCTGGCCAGTATCGCCCGCCGATATGGCACCTCCATTCAACGGCTGGCCTCCTTGAACAACATCTCCAATATCTCATTGATTCGCGTGGGCCAACGCCTGCTGGTGAAAGGTTCTGCCCCAGCCGCCACCAGGCCGGTGCCTGCCGGGGCCAAAAAGATCGTGGTGGATATTTCCGAACAGCGTTGCTACCGTTATCAGGGTGGGCAATTATTGAATACCTGGCGCTGTTCTACTGGCATGAACAATGCCACCCGCGTGGGCACTTTTCGGGTGCAGAGCAAGCTGATCAAAGCCTATGGCTCGACCTGGAACATCTGGATGCCTTATTGGCTGGGTATTTATTGGGCCGGCCCCGTGGAAAATGGTTTCCATGGTCTGCCCTGGCGAGCTGACACGGGCAGAAAAATATGGGCGGGACTGGTGGGGCGTCCGGCCACGTATGGCTGTATCATGCTGAAGGATGGACCGATGAAGACGCTTTGGGAATGGGCCGATATCGGCACCAAAGTGGTGATTCGACGCTGACGGCAGGCCGTTATTCTGGCATGATGGCGCTGCGAGCCGTCTCGGTGATCAGGTGATCGACCACAGCTTTCATATCCCCACCCGATTCCTGATATACCCGCAACTGGCGATCGGCGCTGGTGCCGTGCTCCAGGATGCTGTAGATGGGTTCGATGTATTCACGACTACCCAATTCCTCCACATAAGGGTCGATCAGGCGCAATAATTCGCGCACCAGCCAGCGTGCCGGTCGTTCCTGTTCCTTCCCCCAATCGATGAGATTGCCGTCAAGGCCGTAGCGTATGGCGCGCCAGCGATTTTCTTCGATCAGATCCCGGCGATAGACGCGGAAGGTGAGGTTGCGTCGTCGCAGGTCCCACAGCCAGGCTACAATGGCCTGCAGCAAGGCGGCAATGGCGATGGCCTCGTCGATGGTGGTGCAGGCGTCGCACATGCGGAATTCAAGCGTGGGAAAGGTGAAATGGGGGCGCACATCCCACCAGATTTTACTGCCGTCGGGAATACAACCGGTATTGATCAGGCTGTTAACGAATTGCTCGAA
>JAJRXO010000134.1 GCA_024276255.1 Chloroflexota bacterium
GACATCATGCAGGTCGCCGCGGCCTGGGGCCTGCACGCCGGCGATCCTGGCTGGAATCCGGCCCTGGACCTGGTACCTGACGGTGTGATCGACATCGCTGATATCATGCAGGTGGCGGGCCACTGGGGTGATCGCTGCTCCGCGGGCGCCGCCAAACGATCGGCGGCAGCTCAGGCTGCGCCTCCCACGGGAGCACCGGCTGTGCTGAGCCTCAGCTCAGAGATCAGCCGGTGGCCGCTGGATGGACAGAGCCACGAGCTGCGCCTGCAGATCGAGAATGTCCGGACGCTGGGTGGCTTTGAATTCACACTTAACTTCAATCCGCAGGTCGTGCGGGTGCTGGACGTCGAACTCAGCGATTGGCCCGGCGCCAACGGACGCACCGTCACCCTGCTGGGCCCCGAGATCGACAACGAAAGCGGTCGTCTGCATCTGGGCGCGTTCAGCTACGGCGCGGCAACGGGCGTGTCGGGCAGCGGCCCCCTGGCCATCCTGCGTGTACAGGCCGTGGGCATCGGCACCACTTCCCTGACGATGTCTGATCTGCAGTTGATCGACGATCGTGGCCAGCCCCAGGCCGTCCTGGGGCAGAACGCCCAGGTCAACATCGAACCCATGCCAGACGCCAATCACCTGTATCTACCCACGGTTTTTCGCTTCTGACCTGCTACGGGGGGCGGTTAAGGCCGCCCCTCTCCTTTCACATTCCCGGAATGCATTGATGGGAGAGACAGTATCGGTAAGGAAGAGGGGATGCAAGGTCGCAAGAACAGGTCGCCCACAGCCATGCTTGTGACGCTGCAGTGCTAGCCGTCACTCGGATTGGCGCTGGCCGCCGGATTACGAATCCGGTTCAAAGCAAACTGCTCCCAGGGCGGATTCGCAATCCGCCCTGTATAATAGACCCATTTTCATCATTATCGGCGTGCAGCCGTTCATGGTGGCTGTTTCGGAGCCAACTTTATTGGCTCTACATCGCGGCCCTGCCTGACTGGCAAACTGCAACAACCAGCGACTGCCAGGGTTCTCTACCCGCGGCGTGGGGAGACTGACGGGGTGTCCGAATGGGCCCAAAGCGTTGCCGGGCATTTCATCTCGTGGTATGATGGCGGCATACCTCTATCGCCTCTGGTGCGCTTATGCCATCTTCCAATCGTAATCATTTTCGTCTCAATCTTCTAAGCACGGTGCGCGGGCGCCTGATTGTGGGATTGATGCCCGGGCTGGTGGCGTTGATCACACTGTTGGCGATTGGCCTGTTGGCCACCGACATCCTGGTGCGGGCCAATAACCATCTGGCTGATACCGGCTGGGAGCTGGCCGCCACGCGTTCGTTACAGCTGCATTTGCAGGAAACGCTGGCGGCATTCGACGAAGCGTCTCATGTGCCGGAGCCGGCACAGATCGCCAAGTTTCGGCGCCTGGCAGCGAATCTGGATCGGGTGTTTGATGAAGCGCAACCGCATTATGGCGAGGCGGAAGAGCAGGTTTTGTTTATCGAGATCCAGCATCAGTGGCATGCGTTTTATACCGATGCAGAGGATCTGCTAACCAATCCTCAGAAGGAGGGCGCCGATGTCCTCGCCCGGCGCATCACCACAGATGCGGAAGACATCTTCCAGCGCCTGGAAGCATTGCATGAAGTGGTGTTCAAGGAGATGGAAAAGACGGTGGCCGCGGGCGA